>JAUHYS010000280.1 GCA_030426445.1 bacterium | reverse complement strand
AACGGGATGCGGATGCATTATGTAGACGAGGGCGAAGGCGAAACCATTCTGCTCCTGCACGGCGAGCCCAGTTGGTCGTACTTGTACCGTAAGATGATCCCGGGCCTGGCGAAAAACCACCGGGTGATTGCCTTTGAATTAAGTAAAGACGGGCGTTCGATAACCGAGCAAAAAGTGTTGGTGGCCAATATTCCAGGTACCAAAAATATAACAAAGTTGCATGGCGATGACCACAAATACCATGGTCCGCTTCAAGTCCATGCCATCCCGAATGTGGACTCCTTTTTTGGTGACCTCGTCGGGGGTGTAGGCAAAGGTGAAAAAACCATCATACAGGGTATGGAGAAATGGTGATTTCTTTTTGTCTGGTTCAAAAAACTTATTAGAAACCTTGTCACAAGATATAAGCGAAACCGATTTAACCACTCAACAAACCGAAAGAATTGTCGAAAACTATGTAATTCGTTTTCCTCAATTTTTGAAAATTGTTCTTTATGATGCCGATAAAAAACTTGTTCTTTCTACTTCTTTAAAATCCTCGGACAAAGACTTGCCAACTCTTTCTGCTCTTGACGAAGTGATCGAAAAAAAAAGTTTTATTGCTACAAAACCTTACTTATCTGAAGAGCTCTCTCCTGTTTTGTGGTTTATGATACCTATGAAATCCAAAGTAGGGGAGACGACAATCCTTGCGGCTCATGTCGACTTATTACAAATGTGGAGATGGATTTCAAAAACTGAATTGGGCAAAGGGGTTTATATCAGTGTGGTCAGTTCTAACAATGAAGTTGTAGCTTCTGGAGACCCTTTTTTTAAGCAAAAAATGCTTTCTTCCTCAGATAGAGCGGTTTATTTTGGTGAATTTAACCTTAAAGAATTTAGTTCTAAGAAACCACAAATTATTCAAACCCATCATGGTCAATCTTTAATCAGCGTAAAGAGTATTGTAGATAATCCTCCGTGGTATATCATTTTAGCCCAACCTACTCGTGACTCTTTTCAATCGATTAAAGAAATTACTAATATATTGGGTGTGTTGACGGTTTTTTTTCTACTTCTCATGGTTTTAACAGCACTTATTGGAAGTAAAAAGCTTTTGCTTAACCCGGTTAAGAAACTTACTTTGGCAACTCAAGCAATTGGACAAGGTAATTTGGACTATAGGATTACTCAATTAGGAGGAGATGAGTTAGGTCAATTGGGAGAGAGTATCAATAAAATGAGTGGAGACCTTAAGTTGCTACAAGAGACCACTCGAAGGCAAGAGCGCATGGCCATGTTTGGAAGAATGGCTTCTGGATTAGCTCATGATTTAAAACATCCAGTAAAAAATATCGAAAATGCAGCTAAAGTTATGGAAACCATGTACAGTGATGAAAGTTATCGAAGAACTTTTACGAATATTATTCAGCGTGAGTTTGCACGTATTAATCAATTTTTAGAGGACTTAAGAAATTTAACCGATGATATGAAGTTTAACCCGGTTCAAACCAATCTGCTCAACTTGATTGAGGAGATAAAGGAAAGTTTTCAAATTGAGAGTCAAAAGAGAAATATCCAAATTGTTATAACTAATAAAGAGACTCTACCACCTATTTGCGTGGATTCACATTTATTAAGGAGGGTTATAGAAAATTTAGTTTCTAATGCTATTCAAGCTATTGAGGAGCCTGGTGGAACCGTTGATCTCAGCTTAAAAAAAGAAAATGAAGAAGTTTTATTTTCCGTTTCTGATGATGGGCCTGGTATTCCAGAAGAAAGGTTGAAAGGTCTTTTTGATGAATTTACGACAACTAAAAGAAAAGGGTTGGGCTTAGGGCTAGCAATTGTAAAAAAAATCATCTTACTTCATAGTGGTAGAATTGAAGTGAAAAGTACAGTGGGCAAAGGAACTCATTTTAATATCTATCTTCCTTTTAGATTAGGATAACTTTTACCAATAAATAAGCTTCATTTGGATAAAAAAAACTCCTAAAACCTCTTGGTATTAGTTCATTTTTTAACAGCCAACAAAGAAAATAATAAATAAATATATATATAACAAATAGTTAGTCATTAAAATGTTTTATGCTTTCTGTTTTGGCTTAGTAGTTGCATTAAATAATCTTGGACAGGGGAAAGACAAAGTCATTCCCATGAAAATAAGTTTTGTAGAAAAAACAAGTTACGAAGGCTGTGATTTTTCGCTGACTAGAACAGAAAATCCAGCAGGAAAAAATTGTTTTACCGCTAAAGCATCGCTTAATGACGGGGAAATAGTGTTATTTGATCATTGGAATCTATCAGTTCTTAAGAAAAGAATTATTGAATGGGTTCCTTTAATGAAAATGGCAAGAGAACTTGAATCAATAGAAATGATATCAAACAGTAACTAGTTTTCTTTCCAATGTAATGTGGTTCAGTTAATTAGAGTTTCCTTACCCGGAACCTTGGACGATTTGGGGAGGTGGTCCCGCCATCTCCTGTCCAAGGTTTTTTTATTTTAAAATCTGTCTATTATTTTACCTTCTTTTAGAATAATTCCTGAATGTATTGAGTGTTTTAGTTGACTTTTGTCATGAGTGACCAAGATAATGCTGATACCTTGCTCAATGAGTGATTTTATACAATTTTCTATGATAATTTTAGCCTCTATATTTAGAGCAGAGGTGGGTTCATCTAATAATATTACTTCAGGTTTTAGTGCGAGAATCCTTGCTAGGCATACTCTCTGGGCTTCCCCAAGGGATAGAACTTGACTTGATCGATACAAATAAGATTGAGGAAGACCTACTTGGTCTAATAGTTTTAACAACTTGT
>JAUHYS010000279.1 GCA_030426445.1 bacterium | reverse complement strand
TCCATTTTGCAAAAAAAGGCGGGCCGATTTTAGGTATTTGTAATGGTTTTCAGATCTTAACCGAGGCGCAGCTTTTACCCGGTGTGCTTTTACCTAATCAAGGTCTCAAATTTATTTGCGAACAGGTTTACTTACGGGTCGAAAATACCTCAACTCCCTTTACCCAAAAAATGACTGACAAGGCAGTCCTAAAAATGCCGATTGCTCATCGCGATGGAAATTATTTTATCGATGAAGAAGGGCTGCAACGCATCGAAGGGGAAGGGCAGGTGGTTTTTCGCTATTGCAACCCCAGTGGAGCAACTCAAGAGAGTGACAACCCCAATGGCTCACTTCATCATATTGCTGGAGTGTGTAATGCTCAAAAAAACGTGGTGGGGCTGATGCCGCATCCGGAGCGAGCGTGCGAAACTTTATTGGGTTCAGACCAAGGCAAACATCTCTTTGAATCATTGTTATCTTGATTATGAATGAAATAATATCAGCTCTAGGAAAATTTTAAAAATAGGCTTCTAGTTCCCCCTCTTGAGACGAAGAGGGGGACAGGGGGCGTTTGAAGTAAATACTTATGACATCACAAAATTTAGCAGACATGGCAAAAGAACATGGGCTCTCTACAGAAGAGTTTCAAAAAATTTTAAAAATTTTGGGTCGTGATCCCAATCTTTTAGAGTTAGGCATTTTTTCTGTCATGTGGTCCGAGCATTGCAGTTATAAAAGCTCTAAAATTCATTTAAAAACCTTACCTACTAGCGGACCCCAAGTTATTCAGGGCCCGGGTGAAAACGCTGGCGTCGTCGATATCGGTGATGGCTGGGCCATTGCCTTTAAAATGGAGTCGCACAATCACCCTTCTTTTATCGAGCCTTTTCAAGGAGCCGCCACTGGAGTCGGTGGCATCTTACGCGATGTCTTTACCATGGGCGCACGTCCGATTGCCAATTTAAACTCTTTGCGCTTTGGCGAAGTCAATCATCCCAAAACAAAATATCTGGTTAACGGTGTCGTCGAGGGCATTGCCTTTTATGGCAATTGCATGGGCATTCCTACGGTGGCGGGCGAATGCTTTTTTGATGCCTCTTTTAATGGAAACATTTTGGTCAATGCCATGACTGTTGGACTGGTCGCCAAAGATAAAATTTTTAAAGGTTTAGCTGAGGGCGTGGGAAACCCAGTCATTTATGTCGGTTCTAAAACCGGTCGTGATGGTATTCACGGCGCCACCATGGCATCCGACGAGTTTGACGACAGCAGCGAAGAAAAACGCCCCACCGTTCAAGTGGGCGACCCTTTTACGGAAAAACTTTTGCTCGAGGCCTGTTTAGAATTGATGCAGCAAGATTATTTAGTGGGGATTCAAGACATGGGTGCCGCCGGCTTAACCAGTTCCTCTTTTGAAATGGCTTCAAGGTCAGGCAGTGGTATCGAGATGAATCTCAGCGAAGTTCCGATGCGCGAAACCGGCATGACTCCTTACGAAATTATGCTGAGCGAATCTCAAGAACGCATGCTTTTGGTCGCTAAAAAGGGCTATGAAAATAAAGTTTTGGAAATCTTTAAAAAATGGGATCTGGATGCAGTCGTTGTGGGTAAAGTCACAGATGACGGTTGGATGAAGCTCAAGTGGCAAGGTGAATGCGTGGCAGAACTCCCTATTGCGCCTTTAGTGGAAGCCGCTCCCGAATACGATCGACCTTGTGCAGAACCTAAAAACCTTAAATCTAATTGGAAAGTCCCTTATCAAGAGATCAACTTTTCTTCGGATTATACATCCACTCTCAAGCAGCTTTTGGCTTCACCTAATTTATGCAGTCGGCGTTGGATTTATCGCCAATACGATCACATGATCATGACTAATTCTGTCGTTATGCCAGGCGCAGATGCCGCAGTCTTACGCCTTAAAGGCCTCAAACAGGGTATTGCCGTAACCAGCGATTGCAACAGTCGTTATTGCTTTTTAGACCCTCATTTAGGGGCTCAACATGCTGTCGCGGAAGCTTCACTTAACCTTGCATGCAGTGGAGCCAAGGCCTTGGCATTGACCGATTGTCTTAACTTTGGCAATCCAGAAAAACCCGAAATCATGTGGCAATTTCGCGAGGCGGTTAAAGGCATGGGAGAGGCCTGCCAAAGTTTAAAAATCCCTGTGGTCAGTGGAAACGTCAGCCTTTATAACGAAACCAAGGGCGATGCGATTTTCCCCACACCAACTGTAGGAATGGTCGGACTGATTTCTGATATAAAAAAATTTGGTTCAACTGCTTTTAAACAAGCAGGGGATGCAATTTTTCTCCTAGGCAGTCCAGAAGCCCAATTAGACGCCAGTGAATACCTCGCTTGGATTCATCAAAAAACTTGTGGAAGACCCCCCAAACTCGATCTACAAAATGTCGCCTCCATCAATGATTTTTTACTCCATGCTTGGGAAAATCAACTGCTTCATTCGGCGCATGATGTCTCAGACGGGGGTCTCGCCATTGCCTTAGCCGAGTGCTGCTTGCTTTCTAAAGAGCAAAAACTAGGTGCTCACCTGGTTTTTGAAAATAACGATAATATCCAAAATGTTACCGAGCTATTATTTGGTGAAGCCACACCGCGCGTTCTTTTATCTTGTTCATCACAAAATATCCCTATTTTAAAAGAGCTTGCTCAAGCCAAAGCTTTGCCTCTAACTCGCTTAGGCTCGGTTATCGAAGAAAATTTTAAGCTTGATCCTTTTATCGATTTGCGGGTTGCGGAACTGTTTAATATTTGGGATGCTGGATTGAATTTATGTGTGGAATAGTCGGTATATATAACCATTCGGAGGCTTCGCGCTTAGCCTACCTCG
>JAUHYS010000278.1 GCA_030426445.1 bacterium | reverse complement strand
ACCAAAATCGCAAATAAAAACATTGATCCAGATGACTTCTTAGTCCAATTTGCAGTCAATCGAGTCAATGTAGGAGGAAGTCCGGCTTATGCTTTTACCAATCCCATCTTTGTCGATATCGACGGAAATGGATTTGAAGCCATTCATGTTGCAAACGGAACTTCACCCTGGGTAATCCCATAAACTCGTTTCTTTTTAAACAGGTACAAAAATTTTAGGTTTTTTCTTTATACTTATGATAGAAGTATAAAGAAAAAACCTTTTTTTTATCAAAAATGAACAAATTTAATCCCATATTATTGATTGCTGTCCCTCAACTCGTCGACCCTTACTTCAAACGTAGTGTGATTTTAATTCTACAACATAATAAGGAAGGGGCTTTTGGATTAGTACTCAATCAAAGTACAAATTTTAGTCTAAGAGAATTTTCTCACAACCAAAGCTTGGTTTGTCATCCCAATTTTTATAATCAACCTGTATTGCGTGGAGGTCCTGTCGAACCCTACCGCGGCTTTATTCTTCATAATCAAAAGACATTAGTAGAAAAACAAGAAATCATTCCAGGCTTCTATGTCAGTGGTTCTAACGAAAGTCTGACTGCTCTACTCTCAGAGGGAGATCATGAGCTTCGTTTCCTATTGGGCTATGCTGGTTGGAACGGTTCTCAACTTGAAAAAGAAATGGCGGACGGTTCATGGATAGCTACTCAAGTAGACACCAAATATATTTTTTATAAAAATCCAGAAGATCTATGGGATGCCACTTTACATGATATGGGAGTGGACCCCATCTCTCTTGCCCAAGGAACCGGAATTCACTAGTCCAACGTTAAGAATATCCCAAAGTTTTTTCCTTTTAGCCTCAAAAAAAATAAGCTATAACAGCTGTGGTTTTTTGGATCATTTGATAAGATGATATGGATTTAAAGTCACAAATTAGAGAGGGGAACCATGAAGCACACCCGTACATCTCAAAACCTATCTGTGCTAATAATTACCATTCTCCTGGGCGGTCTTGTTGCCCTTGCCATCCTTTTAGAAAAACCTACCTGCAGAGTACAAGGAATGGTGCTTAATAAAGGAGGGCTTCCGGTCACTAAAGCTCTGGTCACAACCGGCTATGGTGAACAAAGCAAAAAAGCCTATACAGATGAATCGGGTTATTTTGTTTTTGACAGCCTGCCTGTAGGAAAGCATCGCTTCTATGTAAAAGCGAAAGGTTACCAGGCACATTATTACAATAAAAATTATAAAATCTCTGAAGGAGAAACTTTTGAGCTCCCTATTGCAAAATTAAAAGAACTCCCAGCCGCACTCTATGCTTCGTTCTGGAACCGAACTCGAACCTTGGATGAAAAAACCTTTATTAGTGTTGATGGGGCAAAAGTAAAAGAAATCCATTTTTCACTTTATCAAGTCAATTTGATTGATTACTTAAAAAATGGAAATAAAATCGAAGACATCACCAACAGCAAAATCCAAACCTCAACTCTTCAAAATCCCTATTTTAAAAAAATCAAGGGCTGGAAAGAAAACATCCCAGAAAAAGACATCCCAGAGTTTGAAAAAAAAATTGCGATACCTGCCAAAGAAAAAGGCGTCTATATAATTCACATCGAGGCGGCTTCCACCGACCGCAAAAAAGTATTTTCGGATTTCGAATACTTTAATTTAAGTGATTTGGGTTTTGTTTTAAAGCGTTCTCCTAAGCAGTGGTATTTTTATGCTTCAACTTTTAGACAAATGAGCCCAGCAAACGGCGCTGAAATCCATTTATTTGACTCCAATAGAAAACACTACCCTTTCAAAGCAGACAAACAAGGCTTGGCTGTTCAGCCACTTGCTAACTTTTCTGCTCGTGGAGAAAATTTGCCTGTCGCGGTTTTATCTTATCAAGGTTCCTACGCCTTTATGCGAATTGGATCCGAGTACGAATATGACGAAGGCTCTAATAACAAAAACGCTGTCTTTACCTATACAGAGCGTCCTCTCTATCGCCCTGGTCAAACCGTTTACTTTAAAGGTATCATTCGCAATGAAAACAATGACGGCAGCTATCAACTCCCTGAATCCGATTCTGCAGAAATTGAAATCACCAATCAACGCGGAGACATGATTTATCAAAATACACTCAGCATGAATAGCTATGGTGCTTTTTGGGGACAAATCGATCTCGACCCCGAAGCCGAACTCGGCTACTACGAAATCAAAACAGAGTACGACGACAAAACTCATAATGCCTATTTTGATGTAGACGAATACCGCAAGCCGGAATTCAAACTAGAAATCGAACCTGGCCGCGCTCGTTATTTTTCTGGAGAAAAAGTCACTTTTAACATCAACGCACAGTATTATTTCGGTGCACCGGTTGAAGCTGAACTTGAATACAGCGTTTATGAAACGAATGATTATAGTACAGAAGCGACAGAAGAATGGGAAGTCGCCTACCCTTACTACGGAGGGTACAGCGGAGGTTACGGTCAGTTTTTACAGGAAGGAAAACTAAAGACCGACGCCAATGGCAAAGCCCGTATTGAGCTGGATATTCCCAAAGCCAAACAAAACCGAAGAATCAGCTTACGCGTGACTGCCAAAGACGCTTCGGACCGCAGCGTGATGCGAGAAGGTGAAGCTATTTTAGCTGCCGGAGATTTTTATTTTCGAACTCAGCAAGAAAGCTTTCTGGCCACACCCGAAAAACCTTTTCCTTTATTTATCAGAACACGGGATTATCAAGGCAAGGGTGTTTCCCGAGACTTTAAAGTAAAAGTTCAAAGAGAAACCTGGAATGCACGCAAAGAAAAGCATGACTATAAAACAGAAAAAACTTTTCAG
>JAUHYS010000277.1 GCA_030426445.1 bacterium | reverse complement strand
CCAAAGCAAGCGCGCCGGTGGCGAAAGAGAATCGAATCAAGGCGCACTCTATTTAAAAACGCAGTCTGCTATTTGGCGCTGTGTCGTGAACGATATAGCCAGTTTGCATGAAATTAGGTCACAGTGGACAATTGATGATTTAGCAGATGCAAACGCAATTATCGATTATCGAGAAGAGATGATGCTGAAAGAACAGGAAGCGGTTAAAAAATTGACAGACAGAAAGTAGGTAATGGGCCGTGCAAGTCAGAGAATTAGTCACAAAAATAGGCTTTAAAGTTGATCAGAATAAGCTAAAAAAAGCTGAGGCGGGTTTTCATAGGCTAACTATGAGCGCAGGTTCGCTTACGTCCAAGTTTACCGCTTTGGGAGCTGTGGCCGGGGGAGCTTTAGCTGTTGTAGCAGCTTCATTAGCTTCTGTTTACGCAGCGGGCAATGCTCTATTTTCTATTACTAAAAATTTTGCAGATATGGGTGACAATGCGATTAAAACAGCACAGCAGGTTGGTGTGAATGTCGAGTCTTTCCAAAAATTAAGCTATGCGGCTGACCTTGCAGGGGCTTCTCAAGAGGATTTATCCAATGGATTAAGGTTTTTATCTAAAACTTTAGTTGATGCGACTGAAGGAGGAAAAGAAGCGGCTGAAGCCTTTGCCAAGCTGGGTATTGATCCTAAAAAACATTTAGAAGACACTGAGGAGCTTTTATATGTCATTGCAGATCAGTATCAAGTAATGTCTGATGGAGCAAAAAAAACAGATATATCAAATGCACTTATGAGTCGATCTGGATCTAAGCTAATTCCATTTTTCAATCAAGGGTCCAAAGCTATTAAAGAAGCTATGAAGGAAGCCGATCTCTTCGGTTTGATTATTCGAGAAAAAGCCGCTCGTCAAGCTGAAGAATTTAATGATAATTTAAGCCGGATGGGCTCCATTGTTTTAGGTATAAAAAATTCCATTGGAAGTGCTCTACTACCTGTTTTCGCTGCAATCGCTGATAGCATGGTCGAGTGGTATAAGCAGAACGCAAAGTTTATCAGGTCAGGTATTGACAGGTTTTTTGAAAAGATCGTTCCTATTCTTGCTACTATTGGTCAAAGTATTTCAAGCATATTTGGAGGCGAAGGTAAAGACTATTGCCGTAGCTTTTGAAGCGGTTATTTTTGTTTTAGCAAAGTTAGTTAAAGGCCTTGAGTATTGGGTAAACTCTGGCATTGGACAAGCTATTCTTGGTCGTTACAAAAAAGCATTTAAGGCAATTTTTTTGCTCATCGATGACCTCTTGGCATACTTCCGCGGAGACAATAGCTTTACGGGTGAGCTAATTAAAGCCGGAAAAGAAATCGTGAGTATGTGGACGAATCTTTTCGGATCCTTGTTTGAGTTTTTAAAAGCAGGGTTTATGGAAACCGTAGAAATAGCAGGGCAATTAGCCAATCCTTTGACTGCATTCGGAGCGATCGGAAAAATTAGAAGTGGAGAAGCTTTCTCAGGTTCAACTAACGCTTTTTCAAAAGTAAATAGCTCTCTAAACCAGATTAAAGGGACAGATGATAAGTCTCTTCTCTCTTCGTTTAATATTTTTAAAAGAGCCATTGAAAATATTCAATCAAACAAGATTACTGGCAAGAGTCCGGCTTCTGTGTTGCCTGCATCATCTAGCTCTTTATCAACACCAACAATTGAAAATAAAAACGTCAAAGCAACGGGAAACTTTAACATTACAGTGCCAGCTTCTTCTCTTACTGAAGAAATTAAAAAAGCAGTATCCAGACAGTGGGATGTCTTAATCAGGCAAGCCGATCAGGCAAATAGCGCAGCAGCGGTGTAATCATGGCTTTACTGAATATTATTTATGAAAAAACAAAAACTCAAATAGGTACTGTTACGATAGACGCAACCGTTTTTATGAAGCACTCGATTTCATCATCGATGACAAAAAATCCAGTGGAGGAGGGTGCACAAATTACAGATCATGTAGAGCTTAACTCACAAGCAATTACCATTCAGGGCGTGATCAGTGATACTCCTTTGGATTTTAATATCTTGAACAGCATTGTGAAAGGAAACTTTAAAAACGTCGCAAATAATTTTTCCGATGGTGTGAAGTCTTCTTTAAATAAAAGTTCTAGGTCAGTTGAGCAGTATCAAGAACTGGTTAAGCTTTGGAAGTCAAGGGAGCCTTTCAAAATCATTACAGGTCTTAAAGTTTATGACAGCATGATTTTAACCAAGCTTGACGTGGATCAAACTGCTTCATCTGGTAAGGCCTTACATTTCAATGCAGAAATTGAAGAGATTAGAATTGTGTCCTCTAAAGCAGTGGGAAGAGAGAGCTTTAATGATTCAGTTAAAGACATTGCATCTAAAAAGAAAAACTTAGGCACAAAAGTTTCTGAAAAAATGGATCCCGTAAAGGATCAGAAAAAAGTTAAAGGAGCCTCTAAGCTTTTTGAAGGCATTGAGTCAGGAGCGTTATTATAATGGCCGATATTTTACGCATTCCTGTTAACCCTGATGAATCTGCTTTCAAGATTAGAATGGCTCTTGAGGGTCGTGATTACGTTCTTAGTTTTGATTTTAATACGAGAATGAACCGGTGGATTCTGGGAATTTATGATGCTGAAGAGGATCCCATTGTTGTGGGGATTGCGATGAATATCGACTCCAGCCTTTTAAGACTTTATGTTGATAATCGTTTGCCACCAGGTGAAATGATTCTTTTTGACACGAGTGAAAAGCACATTGAATGCTCAAGAGATGAGTTAGGAAAACGCTGCGAACTTCTTTATTTGGAGAGTGAGTAGATGAGTAGGCTCTATTTAAGAAATGTTATTGTGA
>JAUHYS010000023.1 GCA_030426445.1 bacterium | reverse complement strand
TCTTTTAAAGGGATATTCATGCTTAAAAGTAGTCTAATTAGACCCTAAAAATCAAGTAGGAAATTTTTAGATTATTTTCGGGACAACTATATCATGGTCTCTTGGAACATAAATAAGACCGAGTTAGCTTTTAATTTCATGGAGTTTAAAATCAAAACATCAAGAGGAGTATGGAATAAATAATAGTATGACTCCGTCTTGATTTTTTTATGTATAAAAATACATAATTATTAATTTTAAATACAACTATATATTATTTAATAATAAATTAAATGCTTGTTTATACATATTTATCATGATAGTCTTAAATCATGAAACAGGTGGCACTGCAAAATCCAAGTTTAGATTCCAAAGAAAGGCGTTTTGCTTTAAGCAAGGCCTTTTTTAATCTGACTAAATTATGGGGTTTAAAGCGTGATGAAGAAGCCCAATTATTAGGCTGGTCTTATCAGGAAAAACGCACTCAACTCGACAACATGCGAAAAGGCCGCAGCCCCTTACCTCATGACCGAGACAAATTTGAAAGAGTCGTGGACCTGTTAAACATTCATAAGTCATTGCGGCTTTTATTCCCTTATGATCAAAAAACCGCCTATCAATGGGTCCAGCTACCGCGAAAGCGTTTTGGTAATCACAGCGCCTTGGAAATCATGTTTGAAGATGGCAAGGAAGGCATCACCGCCATACGGCGATATTTAGATTATGAGCGAACACGTTAATTTTTTTGCGTATCAAAAAAAAGTTTTTCGAGCCTTTTCTACCGCCCATCCCAGCCAAAATTTATTGGATGATTTATGCAGCCCGCAAGAGCAGAGCCTATTAGAATCCCTTTATTACCCTGACCAGGCTTTTGCAGAGCTTCCAGCAGCCGAGAGAAGTTTTCAGCGTTCGCAGCAAAGCGAAATTCAGCAAGAAATCTCCAAAAAATTCAACCCTCAAAATTGGTACCGTAGCCGCTATTCGGATGGAAGTTTTGGCGTACTTTATAGCGCCGAGTCTGAAAAAACTGCCTTAGCAGAATCGCTTTATCATAAAAGAAATTTTTACGAAGAAGAGATACTTCATAGGCCTGTTCAAATAGATTTAAGATTGGCGCACTTGCAAATCGCGACAAAAAGAGCCGTGGATTTGACTCAAAATTTCAAGCTAGATCAAAAAAAATTAAGCTCTCAAGATGAATCCGGTTACCCTTATTGCCAAGAATTGGCCAAAGACTTTCGCAAAAAACAGGCACAGCTTTTAAGAGTCCCTTCGGCACGTGATAATAAAGGGGTTTGCATACCGATTTTTGACTCGTCCGCTATTCAAAAAGACCGGGGGCATCTCAAGTATATTAAATGTGTATTCACACAGGAAGGGACCGAGGTTTATACGGGTAGTGAGTTGACTCATTCTTGAAAAAGTTTTTAACCCACTCGAAGTCAAAACCTCATAAATCCACCTTGACAGCTCTTTCCAGGCAACTTATCTCCCTAATGTGTCTTTAATTAAGGACAACAAAGCGCTTAAACCTAAATGCAGGTCTGTAGCGTAAAAAACCAAGTAAAACGTTGCAGGCGCTATCACAGAGGAAATGAGATGTCAGAAGAAAAAAAACAAGAAAAATCAACGCTAAAAGTCAATGATCGCAGACGATTTACATTAGAGGGAACGCCTCGAGACGACATTCAAGACGAAGAAAGCGAAAAAATAGAGACCCCATCTTCCCCAGAAGAAATCCAAACCAAGCCCCAAGAGCCTGAGACCCACGCTTTTCATAAAGAAACTCCCCCTCAAGAAGCACGGAATGAAGCCCCCTCAAATCAACAAAATCCAAGTCAACCCCCTTCTCACGGCTTGGACAATGATTTTAACTCTCTCTTGATTTCTTTGGCTACCACGGCTCAAAGCGCCCTGGGGCTGGGAGGCCCTGGAGAAAGTAGCGGAATGCCTCAAAGCCTCCCTCAAGCCAAACAAGCCATTGATCTATTGGAAATGCTCGAAAGAAAAACCAAGGGTAATTTAAGCATGGAAGAAGCCCAAATCCTACAAGCACTGCTCTATGAACTGAGAATGCTTTATGTCAATGCACAACAAAATTCACCGCAAGAGGTCCCAAAATGAATAAAAAAACAAGTTTTAAAATTGTATTCTTTGTTAGCGTCTTTGTGCTTGCGGTGGGCTTAGGCCTTTCATTTAAGGTCAATTGGCCCAGCCATAGCAATGCGCAAACCAATCCAACCCCCCTTTACTCGCCTCCTAACAACGCACCAGAGTCTTTTTCAAACCTGTCACAAAGGGCTCAACCTAGTGTGGTGAATATCAGCACAACCAAAAAAGTTTCTAATAGCCCTTTCATGCACTATTACGGTTATGATTCTCACGATAGCATCAGCCGCCCCAACTCGCTGGGTTCCGGCTTTGTTATCGATTCTCAAGGCTACATCATCACCAATAATCATGTGGTCAAAAATGCGGATGAAATCCAGGTCATTCTTTCGGATGGCCGCAGCTTTGATGCAAAAATCATCGGCCGAGATGCCCAACTGGATATTGCCGTAATCAAAATCAACCCACCCGCCAATTTACCCGCGGTTAAACTAGGCAACTCGGACGGTTTAAAAATTGGTGACTGGGTGGTCGCTGTGGGCAACCCTTTTGGCTTGGGACATACGGTCACGGCCGGGATTTTAAGCGCCAAAGGCCGCGTGATTGGAGCCGGCCCTTATGACAACTTTTTACAAACGGATGCCTCGATTAACCCAGGCAATTCGGGCGGGCCTTTATTTAATCTCAACGGAGAAGTCATTGGTGTCAACACAGCGATTATTCGCGGAGGCCAAGGCATTGGTTTTGCCATACCAATTAACATGGCTAAGGCGATTATTCCCCAATTGATTAAAAATGGAAAAGTGGAACGCGGCTATTTGGGTGTGGGCCTAAAGGAAATCGATGCGGAACTCGCCAAAAAATTAGGACTGGGGACACCCAAAGGGGCTTTAGTCGCCATGGTTTATGAGGGAACCCCAGCAGAGCAGGCTGGGCTGCAAACCGGAGACATTATTTTAAAATTTAATCAAAAACCCATTTTGCATAAGCAAGATTTGCCGATTTATGTTTCCCAGTCTCCGGTGGGTTCTGATGTCGAAATCGAAATCTTACGCAATGGCAAAGCCAGAACTCTAGAAGTGAAGCTAGGTTCTCTAAAAAGTAACCGTCCCACTGCAAGCTTAACAACACCTCAAGGTAAACGCAAAAAACTGGGTATCAGTGTTCGCAAACTCAACAGTGTTGAGCGTATTAAAAACAAGTTATCCAGCAACGAGGGAGTCATTATCGTCGGTGTGGAAAGAGGCTCTCCAGCCGCTTCTTTAGGGCTTCAGGTGGGAGACATTATCTTACAAGTCAATAATAAAGCCATTTATAGCACCCGTGATTTTATTGAAATTGTCAATAAAACCCCATCAGGAGAGATGCTGAATCTGGCGATTAAAAGGGGGGCTATGATGAGTTATTATAGCTTCACTCTTTAAGAGAGAGCGTCGATAAATAGCTTATGAAAAAATCAAATAGTGTTCATTAAATCATTGCCAATGCTGAAAAAATCGCTTAGTTTTTATCATAATAGCGGGTCGTCTCTGGCCTTCCCAAAAGTCCAACACTGACAACGCGTTGGACATTTGAGCATCATTTTTTTATTTTTTCTTTAAATTTCAATAAGTTAGACGTTTTTTTACCCTAAAAAAACCTTCTTTTTTCTATAACAAATCCCAAACTCGGGTTATAATTATCTGGATATGTGTATTGTTTTACTGACTGATTTTGGGTGGCGAGATGGCTATGTGGGCACCATGAAGGGAGTCATTCGCAGTTTGGCTCCCAAAACAGAAATCATGGATTTAGCCCATGAATTGCCCTCTTTTGATATCTTACATGCCAGCCTGGTTTTGCAGCGCAGCTATCAATTTTTTCCTCAAAATTCGATTTTTGTCTGTGTCATTGATCCGGGCGTGGGCAGCGAGCGCAAACCCATTTTGGTTAAAACCCAGGACTATGTCTTTATTGCTCCCGATAACGGCATTTTAACCCTCCCTCTTAAAGAAACAAAAATAGAAAAAATTTTGCACCTTAATCAGGAAAAGTATTTTTTAAATCCAGTCAGCCATACCTTTCATGGCAGAGATATTTTTGCTGCGGTTGCCGGCCACTTGGCCAATGGAACACCCCTCGATCAATTGGGGTCCCCTCTTAAAACGATTTATCAGTTAACGGAACAAGACCCCAAAATCGATGAAGAAAAAATCTTGGGTCAAATTATTAGTATCGACCGTTTTGGCAATGCGATAACCAATATTAAGAAACAAACCATTGAACATTATTTTCCCAAACTGGAGTTTGCGGCTTCGATTCAAAACGATTCAAAAACCACGCTTTCAAAATTTTGTTCGCATTATGCCGAAGGCCGCCCTAATGAACCTATTATGATTTTTAGCAGCAATGGCTTTTTAGAAATCTGTCTCAACCAAAGCTCTATCCAGAAACTCCTTGAACTTCAGGTAGGAGATGAAGTAACCATTCCTCTAAAGTAAAAACTCATCAAAAAAGTTTTAAAAAGGAAAGACTATGGAATCCATCTATCAATGGACACGTGCATTACATATTATTTTTATGGTGGCTTGGTTTGCCGGGCTCTTTTATATTTTTCGGCTTTTTGTCTATCATGCTAAACACCAAGGTAAAACCGAACTCTGTCAAGCCTACTCGGTGATGGAACGCAAACTGCTTTACATGATTATGCACCCCGCCATGCTGTTAACGATTATCGCCGGCGTGGTTTTAATTGCGCTCAATCCTGCAGTCATGAAAGCTGGCTGGATGCATGCAAAACTCACTTTTGTCTTTCTTTTAATCGGCTATCAAATCTTTGCTGGCATCACGCTTAAAAAATTTTCAAAAGGGAATTTCTTCCTCAGTGAAAAGGCCTGCCGCTGGATCAATGAAATACCCACTGTATGTTTAATTGCAATCGTGATTTTTGTTGTTATTAGGCCATTTTAGTTTTTTATGATCGGAATTTTACTTATCAACTTAGGCACACCACGCTCTCCTCACGTTAAGGAAGTCAGAAAGTACCTTAGAGAATTCCTTTCCGATCCTTATGTCATCGACATCAACCCAATCGCACGATGGCTATTAGTTCACCTGATTATCGCACCTTTTCGCGCACCCAAGTCAGCCCTGGCTTATCAATCAATTTGGGAAAAAAAAGGTTCGCCCCTATTGATTCATACGCGTGAACTGGCTCAAGCCCTACAAGTAGAAATGGGAAATGATTTTCATGTAGAATTTGCCATGCGCTATGGAGAGCCCGACATCCAATCGGCTTTACTCAAATTAAAAGCCAAGCAGGTCAAAGAAATTAGAGTATTGCCGCTCTACCCACAATATGCCGCCTCTTCGACGGGCTCTAGTTTGGCAAAGGTTTATCAAGTCGAAAAACAAATAGAAGATTTACCCACACTTAAAATTTTGCCGTCTTTTTTTGAAAATGCTGGCTTTATTAAGAGCTTTTCTGAAATCGGAAAAAAAAGCATCGAGGAATTTCAACCCGACCATATTTTATTTAGCTTTCACGGCCTTCCGGTAAGGCATATTTTAAAACAGGATATTGGCGGTCAACATTGTTTAAAAAAAACCGACTGTTGTGAGCGCATTATTCCTGCCAACGGCTTGTGCTATCGCGCACATTGTTTTCATTCTGCGCACTTGATTGCAAAAGAGCTAGCAATACCTAGCCAAGATTACAGCATCTGCTTTCAATCTCGCTTGGGCAGAACGCCTTGGATTGAACCTTTTACAGATATTTTGATCACAGATCTCGCCAAGCAAAACAAAAAACGCCTGTTAATTTTTTGCCCTTCCTTTGTTGCGGACTGTTTGGAAACTTTAGAAGAAATTGGCATTCGTGCTCGTGAATCTTTTATTGCAGCAGGCGGAGAAGATTTAGCACTGGTTCCCTCTTTAAATGCTCACCCACTTTGGGTAAAAAGTTTGAGTGAAATGCTACAAGGTAAATAGGGCGAAAGATTTTTCGCCCCTACATTTATATAAAGATTTGTAGGGGCAAATCATCATTTGCCCTTATTCCATAAAAAAATCCTAACTTTCATTTTTATATGGCAGCATGAGAAAAAATTTCATAAAAGAAAAGTGAAAGGTCTGAATCATGAAAAAATCACTCCAAAGCCATGAAGAAGAAGTCCCCATCACGCTTTTAAGCAGAGATATCCGCAAATACGTTGATCGACTCCGTCTAGAAAGAAAAAAGCGTTTCATTGTCACACGCAATGATAAACCCGAGGCGGTGCTACTAAGCCAAAAGTATTATGACGAGCTCATGGACCTGATCGAGGAACTCAAACATAACTTAGACCGTGTCTCAAAACAAAAAAATGTCTTGGATCGCGTCAAAGATGAAAAAAATTTAAGAAATGCGATCACACTTGAAGAACTAGGATCACAGCATGGCCTCGAAAAATAGTTGGGAGCTTCTCATTGTAGAAGACGCGCAAAAAGACTTTGCGAACCTGTCGCCCAAAATACAAAAACTAGTCTACCGCAAATTAGGCCGCATTCAAAAAGACCCTTTTAAAATCGGCAAACCTCTTAAAGCCAAAGAAAGACTGACTGGTTTTGACAGAAATCGTATTGTTTTTACTTTGGAAATCGAAGAAAAGACCGTGCATGTTTGGGCAATCGGTCAAAAAGACACAAAGAAAATTCAAAGCACGCTGATTCGCCGTGTGAATCGTTTCTTAAGGTAGTTAATACATTAAAGTTTCTATGGAGTATATTCGCTAATGGACAAAATCATCATCGACGGAAACCGTCCACTAAAAGGCAAGGTCAAGATTTCAGGAGCAAAAAATGCGGCTTTGCCTATTCTTGCTGCGACCTTATTGACTCATGGCAAAATGGAACTGCATAATATCCCACAACTTGCCGATATCAAAACCATGGTCGCTTTATTAAAAGGCATGGGGCTAAAAATCAGCAGCTGGGCGAATAAAATGAAAGTCCAATCCAATGGCTATGCAGGCACGACGGCCCCGTACGAATTGGTCAAAACCATGCGTGCTTCGATCTTGGTTTTGGGGCCTTTACTTGCCATGCGCGGCAAAGCCAAGGTCTCGCTACCCGGTGGCTGCGCCATTGGAGCCCGGCCCATTGACCTTCATTTAAAAGGACTGGAAGCCATGGGCGCAAAAATTAAGGTCGAGCATGGCTATGTCGAGGCCGAGGCACGCAAACTAAAAGGCGCAAAAATTTATTTTGATCAGGTCAGTGTAACAGGAACCGAAAATCTACTCATGGCCGCGACTCAGGCCCATGGCACGACCCTTTTAGAAAATGCAGCTCGCGAACCCGAAATCATTGACTTAGCCAATATGCTGGTGGCCTGTGGGGCAAAAATTTCCGGAGCCGGGACTTCGCTCATTCAAATCGAAGGCCCCACTCCCCTAACCGGCTGCAAATGGTCGGTGATGCCCGATCGAATCGAAGCCGGTACCTTTATGATTGCGGCCTGTCTTCCCAAAAGCCAGATTATGGTCCAAGGCATTCATCCAGAAGATCTAGAGGCACTCATCGTCAAACTAGAAGAATGCGGAGCCAAAATTGAGATTTCTTCCGAAGGCATCCAGGTAAAAGCACCCAAAAAAATAAAATCCAGGGATATCAATACCGCTCCCTTTCCTGGCTTTGCGACCGATTTACAGGCGCAATTTATGGCGCTCATGACCGTTGCAGAGGGCAGTTCGCTTATACGCGAAAATATCTTTGAAAATCGTTTCATGCATGTAGGCGAATTGGTTCGAATGGGGGCCGATATCAAAGTTGAGGGCAATTCTGCAATTGTTCGAGGCCTTAAACAGCTTTCCGGTGCACCCATTATGGCGACCGATTTACGAGCCAGTGCCTGCCTTGTCATTGCCGGACTGGCCGCTGAAGGCATCACCGAAATCAGCCGGGTTTATCACATCGACCGAGGTTATGAAAAAATAGAGAAGAAATTTCGGAAACTTGGGGCCAAAATCAAACGAGTCAAAGTAAAATATTAAAATTTTAGAATCTTGAAAGGATGGTTGAAATATTTAGCAATTCGGGATATCTTGATCTTACTTTTTACTTTGAATTGTAATGAGTCAAAAACCTTAGTTTGATAACAATAGACTTCTTTTAGAAAAAAATTATGAAAACACTCCGTTCATTAGACAGAAATTTTCGTTACGAATTCGATAAACTCCTCAAAAGAGGCGATAATGTCACCAAAGAAATCCATCGCGAGGTCGATACGATTTTAGAAGAGGTCCGGCTTCGTGGTGACAAAGCCGTTCAAAAATATAACGAAAAGTTTGATGAATTTCACTCAGAAAAATTTGCGGTTGGTAAGGCCGAAATCAAAAAAGCCTATAAACAAATCTCTAAAGAAGACCTAGCGGCATTAGAGCTAGCGGCTTCCAGAATCGAAAACTTTCATCAAAAACAAAATTATGAGTCTTTCGAAACCAGTAAAGAGGGCATGAAAATCGGGCAAATCGTCCGGCCTTTAGAGCGTGTTGGGGTTTATGTGCCCGGAGGCAAGGCCTCTTATCCCAGTACGGTCTTAATGAATGCCATTCCAGCCAAGATTGCAGGCGTCGAAAACATTACTATGGCGACTCCCTTTCTCAAAGGAGAATGTGCCCCGTCGGTATTAGTGGCTGCAGACCTTGCTAAAGTCGACAGTATTTATAAAATGGGTGGCGTCCAAGCCATTGGAGCTATGGCGTATGGCACGCATCAGGTTAAAAAGGTCGACAAAATCGTGGGTCCCGGAAACACCTATGTGGCCTATGCCAAACGACTCGTCTATGGCGAAGTCGACATTGACATGATCGCTGGCCCTTCAGAACTGTTGATTATTGCCGATCAAGAAGCGCCTCCGGCCTGGGTCGCTGCGGACTTACTGAGCCAAGCCGAACACGACGAGGAAGCCTTTACGGTGCTGATTACCTTTAATTCCAATTATGCCCATCGTGTCGAAGGAGAAATCCGCAAACAATTGCGCGCTTTAAGCCGACGCAAAATCGCCGAGGCCTCAATTAAAAACCGTTCTTTTATTATTGTTGCCAAAAACCTCAAAGAAAGCATCGAATTAGCAAATGAGTTCTCTCCCGAACATCTCGAATTGGCAATAAAAGAACCTAAAAAGGCTTTAGACCAAGTCAAAAATGCGGGTGCGATTTTTATGGGCTACCATACACCTGAAGCCTGTGGAGATTATTTGGCAGGACCGAGTCACGTGCTACCCACCACAGGCAACGCACGTTTTGGTTCCCCACTTGGGGTCTTGGACTTCCTCAAAACCAGTAGTGTCATCGAGTTTAACGCCAAAGCGCTTAAAAGTTTTAGTGACCCGATCATCCGACTGGCCGAAATGGAAGGCCTGCAGGCCCATGCCGCGAGTGTTTCCATTCGATCCAAGGACTCCAAATAATCGGCTTCCCTATTTAATCCATTTCTATTAAGCTCACGATATGTTTCCACGATCTTTTTTTCTACAATTGATCGAAAAAGACTTCTCTGAGTTTAGCGATTTTCTCAAAAGCGCCAACGACGAAGAAGTGCGCCAGCTCTTGGCCGAACTCCATCCGGCCGATATTGCCGACATTGTCGAAAACTGTGAAGAAGAGGAACAAACTCGCCTCATGGCCTTGCTAAATAATAGCCAGGCTGCCGAAGTGCTTTCCTTAGTGGAGGAACACTTAAAGTCAGATGTTGTTGAAGCCATTTCCGAAGAAAAACTTCCTGAAATTATTGATGAAATGGACAGCGATGATGCAACAGATATCTTGGAAGAACTTCCTGAAAAAGAGGCCAAGGAAATTCTGGATGCCATGCCTACGGAGGAATCGGCCCCAGTTCGTCAACTTTTGAGTTACGAAGAAGACTCTGCCGGTGGACTCATGCAGACGGAGTTGGTTTCGGTGCACCCCGACACCAAACTTTTTGAGGCCGCTGAAAAAGTCCGCAAGGAATCCGAAAAAGTCCGCAACGTCGGCAACCTCTATGTAGTTAATGCAGAAGGTGTTTTTAAGGGAATGGTCCCAATCCAGGCTTTGGTGCTGGAGGACCCGCAAAAAAGTGTCGCGGAAGTTATGAAAACCGACTACTTTTTTGTGGACGTTAATCAGGACCAAGAAAAAGTCGCCGAGATCTTCCGCAAATATGACTTGATCAGCCTACCGGTTGTCGACCAACAGCATAAATTATTGGGTCGAATTACCATCGACGACATCGTGGATGTTATTCAGGAAGAAGCCCGCGAAGATATCTACCGCATGGCTGGTGTGGACGTAGAAGAACACGTGGCAGACTCGGCTATGCGTTCGATTCGATTACGCTTTCCCTGGCTTTTATTTAACTTGGGCACGGCTATTTTAGCTTCGCTAGTGGTCAGTTTCTTTGAAAGCACCATTCAACAAGTAGTCTTATTGGCGGTTTTTATGCCCATTGTCGCGGGCATGGGCGGAAATGCCGGAACGCAGTCGCTGGCAGTCATCACTCGCGGGCTGGCTTTGGGAGAGCTCAACTTTGCCAATGCTAAACGCGCGCTTTTTAAAGAATCGCTTTCGGGTTTTTTAAACGGAATTTTGATGGGCCTGATTATGGGGGGAATTACTTATTTTTGGTCGGGAAATTCGGTTTTGGCTATGGTGTTAGGTTTAGCCATGGTTGCCAATATGTTGATCGCCAATTTTACGGGAGCTGCGATTCCCTTATTGCTCAAGTGGATAAAAGTCGACCCCGCTCTTGCAAGCGGGGTCATTGTAACCACTTTTACAGATATTATGGGTTTTTTGGCCTTTTTAGGGCTGGCAACGGTGTTCTTAAAGTATTTGCTGCCTTAGATTCTAAACCTATTCCCAACGAAAAGCATCTAACACATTGTCATCTTGTTCATAACCATTCGCTTGGAAAAAATTGAAGGTTTGACCATTATACTCAATTTTGCCTACTACGATTGGGTCACCACTTGTCCCAAATCCACCACCAAATAATTCGTTTAACCGTGCAATGATTAGTCCTTGGTTACTAGCCATTTGGCCCAGACCTACATTCGGTACTTGATTATTTAATGCCACGCCATTTGCATACATTGTAAGCGATGAAAGTAGAGAACTATCATTTTCTAATACCCACCGCATACTTTTGTAATCCGGAGGACTTGGCATATTATGTGGATTATGACCGGTTTTACTCTTATAGTCAGCCATCAAAGCTTCTGCTTTTTGTTCTATATCCTTTTTTTCATTTTCGTAGAGCTGATCAAAGTTACGACTATCATCCGGAAACAATATGCCCATAGCAAGTTCTCTAAAGGAATCTGGGATTCCTTGATTCTGTGGTCCTTGGCCACCACCCGTGATTCTATCAGGCGCTCCTGAAGAAGGTCCCGGGGCACTTAAGCTAATACCATGGTAGGTCTCACCATAGTAAGTTCGCTCTACGATATTGATATTATATTGGACCAAGCCATTGTCACTTTTAAAGTAAAGACTCATACCATTAAGTTCTCCATCTTGTCCTCTTGCTTGGACGGCATCGTCCCCATAAATCATCTGAAGAACTCCCACAAGGCGATCACGAATATCTGGTATTGTCAAGACATCAGGATTCTCAGCATAAGACTCCACATGAGGTCGCATCAAATTATCAAAATAAGAAATAATATTCAATACATCAGGGTCAGGAGGCAAGACACCTGCCTGGATTTTATCCCAAAAGTTACGTCCACCCGCAACTTGAGGAATATCATGCGGTTCTATTCCTAAAATGGCTGCCAGCTGTTTGACCTTAGGAGGTGGCTCGGCTTGAGGAGCATCACTTCCTGGTCCTTGGGGGGGAATCCCTGTCGCTCCTTGGAAAAGAAAGTCTTGTCCAAACTCGGGAGGAATATCCGAACCTGTTGTCGTTTGGCGGGATTTTCCACCATAAGGGTCAAAAGGATCGACTTCGGGTTGTGTATTTTGTGGAACTTCAGGCTCGGGTGCAGGTTCATTATCCGCATTGTTATTATTGTTATCAACAGGATCGTCACCTTGGTCTTCTGGCATATCATTAGGTGCGTCAGGATCCCAACCTTCGGGAAGGTCGTAACCATCTTCGAGGCTTGCTTCAGCGGGCTCACCGGCTTCTTGACCAATATTTCTAGCATCTGCTTGACTTGCCTCTCTTGTTGTTAAGTTACCGGGACCAGCAATCCCTCCATCATCGTTGCCTTCATCAGCATAATCCCCATCGTCAGGGTCTGGTTGAGGAGGTGCAGCTTCTAAATCGGTTGGACCTTGAAAGCCAGGGCTGTCCATAGGTACATGCCACTCAACTTGGTTTTCATGTGCACCAATGTCAAATTGATAGCCTTCCTGTAATAAAAAGGTATCGTGTGTCCCGTCGGCATGAGTCACAATAACTTCATAACCACTGGGCTGTCTGAGGTAAACATCAACCTCGTCTTGAGGGCTAACATAAATATTGGCTGGACCGAAAACTTCGTGGACTTGATCGACACCGCCTTTGGGATAAAAGGTAATTGAGTCGCCCCAATTGACTTCATATGCAAAATGATTTGGTCCTTTTTGACTGACTGTAGCCGCGCCCTCATACTCAGGAGCACGGGAAGAAGAGCCATCATATACTCCAACGGAGGCTAAGTTTTGACCAGTTTTGTCATTAATTTGGCCCGTAGCGGTGTTAATAAAGAAATTATTAGGGTTGATGTTTTCGTGATCTTGAATGTAGTATTTATGTTCGTGACCGGTAGCAGCATCCACGACTTTAATTTCGAGAACTTTTTTAGGAGGGTTGCTACGCTTATCATCGACAAAACTCATGGTCACTTCGGCGGAAGTGGCTGCAATATTGAGATTGAGTGAACCACCTGGCCCCACCCAAATATCAGAAATATCCACGGCTTCGTTACCCATGTAATTAATATTTTTTTCGCCGAATTCGTTATAAACATAATTTTCATGCGCACCCATTATGGCACCTGGGGGCAATCCACCCGCACCACTTGCACCACCTCCCGAAAGCATATCCATGCCATAACCGGCTTGGGAGAGAGTATTATAAGCATAATTAAGCTGCTCAATAAGACCAGCTACATCTGGCTCGACTACCGTACCAGCTTGAACCTGTGCGTAATACTCTGTTGCTTGTAAATACCAGCTGTAAAGATTATCCAGAAAACCTGCGCCCTGGGCGGCTTGACCGCTTCCTGTACCGCCTATCCCGGTATCATATCCCGTGGTGTCAATCGCGGTATCATGTAAAGGTCCCTTAGTTAATGGTGAGGGTTGATTTGGATTAATTGGCGATGCCATGTTTTGAGCCTCCTTAAAAGATGCAAAATGCTTAAAAATGTTACCAAATTATTTATCGTTTCGCTACGGTATCAGAGTTGCGGATTTTTAATGATTTATCCACAACTTCAAGCAAGTTGAGGGCGTTTTTTTATCTTAAAAAATCAAAAAACAACTAAGTTATTGATTTTATTTAAACTAATTTTTTCAACCTGAATAACAAAAGCTATGTTTAAGGGGTGTTGAGAAATGGTTTAGATGCAAGGCGGAGTAAAAATTAAATCATGAGTCGTACAAATAGTACGTCGATTGATTCAATTTTTAATCCAACAAAGCAGATAATCGCTTATCGACACCCCTCACTACAAAGATCTAGGGCCTCCAAAAGCCCCTATATCATTACGCGTCCCGTCTGGATTGCGAAAAGCGGGACTCGGATTGCCTGCCTCTATGGCTGGGGAGGTGTTTTGGATCCGCGGCAAAATTAAAGTCCACCGCATCATTGAGCGAAAGGTCATTGGCTTCTTCAGCCGTCCGAAAATTTCCGCTGATAAAAAAATCACCCTCGAAATTATCAAAAAATAAATTATATTGAATGCTTGCAATGGGTTCCAGGCTTTCATCCGCGAGGCCTACCCCAAAATCCAGACCATTTTTAAAGAAGATATTATTTTGTAATTCACCCTCCGACTGATTATCCAGACGCAAACCATCGGCGTCCCCTAATGAAACCACGTTATTATTGAAAAAAACCCGCGAATTCTCGATTTCGACTTGCGCAGGAAAAAAACCTTCGTCAGAAAAGGCAAAATTTTCTGCAATCACCGTATTGACGATTTCCGCATTGTTAGAATTGAGAATCATCAGACCCGAGGCCTGTTCCACGGCATGATTTCCGATAATAAAGACATTTTCTATTAAAGGAGAGGATTCTTCAATCAACACCCCACCGGCAAAAGTCGCCAGGCCCCCAGTGAGGGTTAAGTCCCGAATATGGCCCTGGTATTGAAAGATATCGAGAACACCGTCACTGCCCTCGGCATCCAGAATGGTCCCTTGTGGAGATTCCCCAAAAAGGTCGACTCCGTCTTGTAAAAAAATCGGGAAAATTTCGCCATTACTGGAAGGCGAATAGACTCCGTCTGCAAGCGATACCAAATCACCGGGAATGGCAAAATCCATGGCGCCTTGAATGGTTTCAAATTCCTCTGGCACTAAAATGACAATAGGTTCCTCAAAGTCATCCACAAACGTCGTGTTCTCAAACGCACAGTTGGGCAATAAAATGAGAATCGTAAAAAGAAGTAAGCTTTTTTTAAACTTATTTTGCATCGTTTGTCCCCTCTTTATTA
>JAUHYS010000276.1 GCA_030426445.1 bacterium | reverse complement strand
TTACCTTGGGAACCGTTTAAAATAATGTCCTGATTTTTTTTACTGAGATTTTTCCAAGGAGTTTTTAAATCAAAATGAAAAGCTGCTCCCAAGGAGGCCAGCATCTGCGGGTAATAAGTTGCGGTCTTGGAATACCATGGAACCACGGCGCCTTCTGCTAAAGTGAGTTCCGGATTGGGTACGACCAATTCAGGATCAAAAAACATCTTACTACCCAAGCCTTTGCACTCTGGACAAGCTCCATGCGGATTATTAAAACTGAACAGGCGCGGTGAGATTTCCTCAAAACTAAGTCCACAATCCATGCAAGAAAATTTTTCCGAAAAGAGCTGGGTTTCTTTAATCCCATTTCCCTTTTCCTCAAGCACCTCAACCTTAACCAGACCTTCGCCAAATTTAAGCGCCGTCTCGATCGAGTCGGCCAAGCGCGTTTTAATATCTGCTTTGACAACGAGTCGATCGACAAAAAGATCAATATCGTGCTTGAGCTTTTTATTGAGCTTGGGCTCCTCACCCAAGGAATAAGTTTCTCCGTCTATTTTAACGCGAACAAAACCCTGGGCCTGCAAATTTTTGAGCATCTGACTGTATTCGCCTTTGCGCCCTCGCACGACAGGTGCCAAAATATGCAAACGTGTTTTTTCGGGAAGCTCCAAAACCCGATCCACCATTTGGGTCACGGTTTGAGATTGGATGGGTTTTCCGCATTGATAACAGTGAGGATGACCAACGCGCGCAAAAAGCAAACGAAAATAATCGTAAATTTCTGTCACCGTACCAACCGTCGAACGCGGATTATGGCTGGTGGTTTTTTGCTCAATGGAAATCGCAGGAGAAAGGCCCTCAATGGTATCCACATCCGGTTTGCCCATCTGCTCTAAAAACTGCCGCGCGTAAGAAGACAGGGATTCGACATAGCGGCGCTGGCCCTCGGCATAAATTGTATCCAAAGCGAGTGAAGATTTGCCCGAACCCGACAAGCCCGTTATCACCACCAATTGATTGCGAGGGATTTTTACGTCGATATTTTTGAGGTTATGCTGCCTAGCACCTTTGACAATAATATTTCGTGCTTCCATATTGAAAGCTCTTTGGCATATTTTGCTTCTTGAGTTCAATGAATATTTACGAAATAACTTAACTCATTTTTGATAAAGTCCACAGTTAAAGATTTCAATATCTATATGGTTTATGATTGTTTATAGAACCTATACTTTAAAAAGGGGAGGTACAGGGCTGAAGTTTTGTTCCCTAGAGAAACTATTACCATATCGTTCTTGATCGGGTGTAAAATCAAGAAAATATGAATTTTGTGGTACTGCCTGCATCATAGAAGCGAAACTAAGCTGAGGATGGATTCCTCCTGCTAATCTAAAGATGCACTTAGTGTGCCAATAAGAGTTTGAAAGTTAGACTTTGTGCTTGTTGATTTTTAAAGATGTTTTTCTTAAATGGAATAACGATAAAATTTTTTGATAAACAAAAAAGTTTGATTTTTGGTTAACGCCGTTCGGTAATCATACCTCCGTCTTGCATCAGATTACGTCAGTTTAAAAAAAGAATAAAAATAAAAAAATACTAGATTGTGACCTCGCTCTATTCTAGAAAATAGGTTTAAAAATATAACTCTGTTTGGATTTTTATTGAAAGGATTTATATGCGCTTGTATATGCGTCGATTTTTTACCTTGAGCTTTTTCTTACTTTTTTTCACAGGCTTTTCAATTACTTTATCTGCAAAAAATTTAAAGCTTTCCAAATTAATTATTCCAGAAAAAGATTTACCGTCCTACGTAACGCTGGAAGACGTAAACAAGGAGCTCATGCCTGAGAACCCTTATTTTACTGATAAAAACACTCCTTTTAAGGCTAAAGTCGTACAATTGAGTTTAGGCAAGTTAAAAAAAGAAATAAACCCAGAATCCATTTCAAAATTTTTTTCAATTATATATATAGAAGATGACGGCACTATACCTAACGCAAAAATTAATCCCCTCAGCTATGAAATAGGCATATTCGCTTATCAATTTAAGAACGAGACAGAAGCAAAAGAATACGAAAAAAAAATTAGTGAGCTTAAAGAAGAACATAGAAACTTTGTTAAGGTAAAAGGCTCCGTCCTTATTTGGTTATGGCGTGATGCAGTTAAGCAATCAACTTTTGAAATCTTTAAAAACCATATAAAAAAAGTAATTAAATGATATTTTCAACTTCAACTTTAGTCATTTTTTCGAGTCATCAAAATTAAGAAAGCGGGTTCTTGAGAAGTACCTTATGAAAGCTTGACTCCGAGTTTTTTCTCTAGCTCTTCAGGGCTTAAAGGAGGGCGAGCATGGGTTCGTTTAAGCACAACGTCTACAACAGGCTCACCTTTAATACGCTTAGTCTCCAAATCAATATGATCGACTTCCGCCATGCCGTCTCGATAATCAATTAGAAAGAAATAAATCCAATGATCTAATTCATTTTAGCAGAGTTCTAAATAGAATGTGTTTTTTTCTGACTTAGAGAGTGCTTTTTCTGGAGCAGACAGCTTTGAATTTTTAGAAATTATCACTCGGTTGTGAGAAATTGAGCTTGTAAGCTGTATAAACTCTATCAAATCTTCTTTTAACAAGCATAAAACCAAGCACCAATGTTCAATAGGTTCCTCTGCAAAATTTATAGTCCATACTGTCTCAGTGCTATATATTTTTCTTTCAATTTTGATTGGTAGATATAGTTTTTTATTCATATTAGTCACTACTATCTTAACCCGCCTTATTCCTCAGGCATCTTCATAAAAAGAATTAATCCTCTGAACAAACAATCTCAAAAAATAAATCCTCGGGTTGTTGGTTTAAAAATTCAACTGAGTGTTGATAAG
>JAUHYS010000275.1 GCA_030426445.1 bacterium | reverse complement strand
CCCCCTCTTGAGATGAAGAGGGGGACAGGGGGCGTTTGATTATTAAATGAAGCAACTAAATAAAAAAAACATGCTTTCAAAAGAATTTCCTCTCATTGTCGCACTTGATTTAGATAATCTTAAGCAGGTACAGAGCCTCGTGACAAAACTAGGTAGTGAAATTGCTTGGTATAAAGTGGGGCTCAAGCTTTTTACTCGAGAGGGTCATGCCGTTTTAAAGTTTCTAAAAAAGAAAAAGAAAAAAATTTTTTTAGATTTAAAATATCATGATATTCCCAATACCGTTGCAGCGGCCTGCCGAGAAGCGCTACGTTTAAAAGTCGACATGTTGACTCTGCATACTTTAGGCGGAAGCGAAATGATGAAGGCTGCCAAAAAAGCCGTTGTTGCAGAAAGTAAAAAGCTAAAGCTTGAAGCGCCAAAACTTTTAGGCGTGACTGTTTTGACCTCTCATGAGAATTTGAATGAATTGGGTATTCCGCGAAAGCCTAATGCTCAGGTTTTGAAACTAGCTCAGCTAGCCCTAGATTCAAAGATGGATGGCGTGGTGAGTTCTCCTCAAGAACTTAAGGCCTTAAGAAAAATTTTGCCGAGAGATTTTACTATCGTGACACCCGGTATTCGGCCCCAGGGCAGCAAAAAAGGGGACCAAAAAAGAGTCATGACTCCTGAGCAAGCTTGGGATTTGGGAGCAAGTTTTTTGGTAATGGGACGGCCTATTTTAGAGTCTAAAGATTCGATAAATTTAATTAAAAATATTAATAAAAATTATATATTTATAAATAAAACTTAATATTTTAATTTAAATATTTTTTGTGTAATACTCATGCCTTTTGCCTATTATAAAAAACTCTCTCCCCAACAAAAAAAAATCTACGATCAAAGTGACAGTATTTCGAGTCTTCGTTTGCCTTGGGCCAAGGAGTTTGAACCTTTTTTAACAGCCTTACATCATGCTCTCAAAGAGGAGTTGAGTTCCGAAGTTCAGCGTCTCACACAAAAGCTAGCAGACGCTCTTTGTCAGGTTTTCCAAGTGTCCAAGCTTAAAGTAAAAGTGCTTGCAGAAAGGCCTAATAATAAAGTGGGAGAATTGCATGGACTTTATCAAAGAGACGGAAAGTTGAAAACACCCTTGATCAGCGTGTGGATGAGGACCTCCAAGCGTTCCAAAGTGGTTGCTTTTAAGACTTATTTGCGGACCTTTTTGCACGAAATCATACATCATTTAGATTACGAATTGCTTAAATTACCCGATTCTCTCCATACTCAAGGCTTTTATCAAAGAGAAAATAGTTTATTTAATCAGATATTTCCTAAGAAACTTCAAAAAGAACTTAAGGTTTGATTTCTAATTATATTTAGCAGTTGAAATTATAGATTATTTTGCTAAATTTTAATGAGACAATATTTATTATCGATAAAGCAGTTAAAAGTTTAAGTTATGCCAGTTATCAGCCGTTTTTTAGGAATTATTATTGCGATGTTTTGGGATGATCATTCTCCTCCACATTTTCATGCAAAGTATGGGGAGTATGAAATTACAGTGACGATTGAAGATGGGCTTGTTCAAGGTAAATTCCCTAAAAGGGCTTTGAAACATGTTATAGAGTGGTATGAGATGCATAAAGAGGAGCTGAGGGTAAATTGGGAGCTGTGCGAAAAGAAAGAAATGCCAAAATCGATTAAGCCATTGGAGTAATGGAAATGTTTTTACATATTAAAAAAGTAAAATATCTTGATGACTATAAAATTGAGGTCATTTTTAATAATGGAAAAAAAGGCATTGCTGATTTATCTGATACTCTTAAGGGGACGGCCTTTACTCCATTAAAAGATAAATCTGTTTTTGCAAAAGTCGCAGTAGATAAAGAGCTTGAAACCATCGTATGGCCAAATGGTGTCGATTTAGCTCCGGAGTATGTTTATTTTAAAGCCTTTCAAGAAGACCCCCATTTAATCAATCAGTTTAAAGATTGGGGCTATCTCCCCTAAAAATAATTTATATTCACAAAATCTTTTTATTTCATTCCATAAAAACAAAATAACAAGGGTTGCGCTTTTTTTTGTCACTTGATAGTGCCTTTCTATTATTGAAAAAGCATATATTTTTTGTGGAGGTTAACGGTGTTACAAAATCACGATCCAATTTTTTTGGGAGATAGCATGAAAGAATATTTAAGCGTCAACGAACTGAAATCCAGTATACAAAATACTTTAAAATTAAACCCGCAAGGCCTGGAAGTCATAGACGCCCAGGAGTTGCGCGCGCGTTTAATAGACGAATTACAATACAATGCGCTTTTTAATCAAAATAAAGAGATCGTCGATGCCTGCCGCTATCTCATTCGCCAAGCAGCTCAATCCATCGGCATATTTCCCAGTTCGATTCAGTCGGTTTACGACGCCATGGGGCAAGATCAACTCAAGGGGTTTACGACGCCGGCGATTAATATCCGTGGGATGACCTACGAGATGGTCCAAACCATTTTATCGGCCGCAAAAACTAAGGATGCCTTTCCAGTTATTTTTGAGATCGCACGCAGTGAGATTGGCTATACCTTTCAACGTCCGGCGGAATATGCCACCAGTGTTCTTGCGGGGGCCATCAAGATTGGCTACCAAGGTCCGATTTATATTCAAGGGGACCACTTCCAGGTTAACGCCAAAAAGTACCGCGAAAACCCCGAGCCCGAGCTTCAAGCCATTCGTGAGCTGACTTTAGAAGCTTTAAAATACGGATTTTTTAATATTGATATCGATACTTCTACTTTGGTCGATTTAAGTTTTGAAACTTTGGATGAACAGCAAAAAGAAAACTACCAACGCTGTGCCGAGCTCACCCATTTTATTCGCGAGAATGAACCTCAAGGCGTGACGGTTTCGG
>JAUHYS010000022.1 GCA_030426445.1 bacterium | reverse complement strand
CCCAGACCGTTGTTAGGGTCCACCGTCACAGGCCCCTGATCTAAATATTGATAAGAAAAACTTAAATTCTCTAAGGGAGAAAACTTAACAAATTTTTTATTCTCTAACTCTTTATGAAACCGCTTTTGAAGTCTTTCTAAAATTCTATCGATATAAACCTTAGACAATAGTCTCCCGGAAGATTGGTCAAAAGAGACTTCAGGGCCCAAATATTTTTTTTCAAAAGCTGGGTAATGATTTAAGGCCTCTTGAATAAAAAAAACAATTTCACGACGTGTATAAGGCCCTTGAGAAGATATTCGAGTTTTAATGAGACCATGCGCAACTAGCTTATCTAAGTGACGATAAACTGGGTCGTTTAAAGGGACGATTCCCGTTGCCTGGGCACTTTCTAAAGAAGCCATCGAAAACAAAATTACAAAAATATAGAAAACTAAGTTCTTCACGCAAACTCGCATAATTGAAAATACCCACCCTGTCAAAGCCTCTCCTCATAAGCTTATTTTTTGATTTATTTTATAATAAATAATCATTAAGAACTCAGAGAATGTCCAGCAAAGTCAAAAAAAGGATTTATCAATCTCTTGGCCTCGTGCTTTCGGTTTTTTTTCTTTGGATCTGCTATCAAAAAATCCATGGCCAAGAAAACAAACAAGCCTTTTTTCTTTTTCCTAAATATATCTCTTTTTTGTTTTTGGCTGCCCTCACCCATATTGCCGTCATGTCTATACGAACCCTCATTTGGCAATATTTATTGACTCCTGTAAAAAAAATCCCCTTCCGAAAACTTTTCTCGATTATGTATATTGGTTATTTTGCTAACCACGTCCTGCCATTAAAAGCTGGAGAGTTTTTTAGGGCTTCCTTTCCCTCTAAAAAATGGCAACTTCCTTATACTCAAGTTCTCACAACCGTAGCTTTAGAAAGGTATTTCGAAGGAACAAGCCTTTTAATAGTTTTCTTTTCTCTAACTTTTTTTTTGGAGATTCCCATATGGATGAAAAGCATTGCCTATGTGTTCATGGCCATTATACTTGGCGTCTTTATTTTACTTAAAATTCTTTGGAAACGTGAACCCAAATTCGAAAAATGGAAACAAACTCACCCCTGGCTCTACCGTTTGGTGCAACAGCTTTTTCACATACAGGAGAGCTCTTCGCGCTTAAAGTCGTTTTCCTCTTTTTTTATTTTAATCGCTTTAGGGCTTTTGGCCTGGAATGGCCAGGCCATTTTATTAAAGTGCATTGAAGGTTCATATGGAATTTCTCTTAGCTGGCCCCAAACTCTCTTTGTCATTATTTGTATCAATTTTGCAGCAGCACTTCCCAGTGCTCCTGGTAATATTGGAACCTTGCAGGCTGCAACCATCTTTGCCTACGGCTCTTCGCTGATTGCATTAAAACAAGCCAATCTCGCTTTTGGGATTGGGGTTTTTTATTTTTTAGTCCAGGCCGTACCAATTTTTATTATTGGGATAATTAATTATTACAGATGGGATTTAAGTTTAGAAGAAATTGAAGAGGGCGTCGAAGTCAAAGGAATCGCTTAATAGTTTTCTCATTTTGTCTGGCTTTACTGTAAAAAAAATCCCTTCTCGTTTTCACTAGACTGCAAAATCAGAAGTTTCGTCAAAACAAGAAGGGATTCATCAAAAAAAATCTATATTATAAAGATTTAGATACTAAGTTTTTTGGTCAAAAAGAGCTCAACAGACTCTAAAGAACCTTCCAGGTCAGAACTAGCATCTCCAACGCAAACGACCCAATTACCAATTGTACTTTGTCCAACCAAATCACTAAAAAGACCTGGGGTCGCTGCACCAGGACTAGGAAAATATTCACAAATGCCATCGTCCAGACAAGCAGCATCTCCAACATTCATTAAGGTCGCGCCCATTTCCTCTGCGCTGGTTTTTCCTTGCGTTTCAATAAAGGTAATTTTTGAAGTAGCCACTAAGCCAAAGCTAGTTCCTGGTTCATCCCCTGCACCATCGTCTGCAGCTTCTGCGAAACCCGCTCGATTAAGCAAGGTCAAGGTATCACCCGAAGGTGCCTGTAATTTAATGACTAAGTTACCCAATGCTTTGTGCTCAATACCCAATCTTACACTGGCATCCACAAAAGTATTAAAACCTGCGCCATCCTCTTGAACCATTAAATTGACACAAGCCATGGTCGCAAGACCTCCATCGTAAGCATTATCAACGATAGCTATAGCAGGACCGTTAAAAGTTTTGGTCTCCGCAATAGGCGTCAGAGTACAGTTGTTTTCACAACCGTCTCCATTATCATCATCTCCATCGTCGCATTCTTCAACTCCAACTTGAGTAATTCCATCGCCACACACTGCATTTTCACACACATTTGTACAAGCATCGGTGTTGTCTTGATTACCATCATCGCACTCTTCTGAAGGGTCTACAACACCATCTCCGCAATTCAATAAAGGGTCGATCATACAATTATTGAGACAACCGTCAGTTTCGATATCGTTACCATCGTCGCATTCTTCAACACCTACATTTAAAATACCGTCGCCGCAGACCGCAATTTTACAATCATTTGTACATTCATCTCCAGTAATGAAGTTACCATCGTCGCATTCTTCACCCGCATCAAGATTACCATCTCCGCAATCTCCTGGAGTCACAGTACAGTCGTTTTCGCAACCATCTCCGGCAACAGCATTGCCGTCATCACACTGTTCTCCTTCATCCACAACACCATCACCACAAGTGTCTGCAGGCAACATACAGGTATTGCTGCATTCATCTGCGTCGATATCATTAGCATCGTCACACTGTTCTCCAGTTTCGATAATCCCATTACCACAAACGGGTGCGGTGTCGTCATCACCACAACTCGCGATCAGCCCTATAAAACTGATGGCCATTGGTAAAATTAACCACTTTTTGAATTTCATAATTTTCTCCTTTTATGAATCTATTTATGTTTAGATTATATTTAGGCGGACACTTGATAAGCTTTCTATAGAAAAAATTAAAAAAAATCCAAAATTATTTTATAATTTTTATATCAAATGCAAATTTAATCTTTTCACAGTGGCATTTAGCGATTTATTTTATTCAACTTATATGGAGCATATTCACCTAAATCTCGAATAAGCTGTACGAATTTTAGGAGTTAAATAGCGGAGAGGGTGGGATTCGAACCCACGGTACCCGCAAGGGCACACTCGCTTTCGAGGCGAGCACCTTCAACCACTCGGTCACCTCTCCTTTAAAAACAATGCCCGTATTCGTCTTTATCACAGCCCTTTAGTTGAATAACTCCTAATAAACTCTTTCTTAACTTCACAAGAAAAAAACAGTGAAAATTTTATTTTGACACTTTTTTATTCTTTACCCCTCCTCCTCTTAATAACCTTATAAATACTGAACTTTGTTAAACTAACCCTCCTAATTGTCTGTAGCTTAAACTTCAAAAAGTCCGAAACTTTAATCTAAAAAACTCCGATAAATAAAAAGCAGAGCTCAATGTCTGTAGCAGGGTAAGTTTTTCTTACATAAGTGAAGTAAATAATTGTTTAGTATAATTCAGTATCTACCTGAAATCATAACTAAAATTTTGTTTAAAAGGTGTTTTTTATGACTAGAGTTACGAAATCTTTTGCTTTATTACAAGGCCCTCTTCCAGTAGCGAATTTCAAGTCTCCAGTACAAGCAAGTACTTTACAATTTCTCCAAGCACCCACGATTCCGGACACCGCAACAGGGGCTCCCGCTTCTATTCTTTCGCGCCAGCCACCCATAACACAAGCACCCCGTATTCACGCTTCTACAAATCCTCAAATTCAAGCCATCGATAAACGCATCGAAGAAGATGCTTTAAGTCTCCGGCATGATAAACTGCAACCTACACCCGAAGCATTGGCTATGGCTAAAGCTATCGATGCACAAGTTTTAGAAATTGCAAAAACGAAAATTCAAGCTAAGCTCCAACAGCCTTTTGTGCATCCGATGAGGCTAGAAGTTGACGTTAGAGTCAGGACGCCCTTAAAAAAAGGTACTGCCCAAGAACAAGGTGTTGTTAAAATCAGAATTTATCAAACTTGGCACGATCAAAAAGCAGATAAAGATCGAGTCATTAAAAGCCATGCCATGCAAAGCATCAGAATCAAGTATGAATCTGAAGAAGAGAAGTGGCTTTTATTATCGGCTTGTAAGCAGATCAATACTTCTAATCAACATACTTCTGTAGAAGATCGTTTAAAAAAACTGTGGCTAACCTTTGAAAATGGCGGACGAATTGTCCATGATGAAAAAAATAAAAGACGCCTTCTCTGGAACGATTTAAGCAAAAAAACACAAACGGTTAGAGAGCCTCTCGCAGCAGAAGCCTTGGCTTATTCTATCTATCAGAAACAAAATCGGGTTTATCCCCCGGCCAGTATCGATACCATGATTGAGTCACTCGAAATTTTAAAAAAATACTTTGACACTCATGGACTCCATCACTTTCATTTTGTGATCAACCTTCCCCCTAAAGGCAGTACGGGTAAAAAGAGGTATAATCCTTTTGAGCTGGATGATTTGGATAAAACAAGAGAAGCTTTTGAAAAAATGAATAACCCATTCTACCAGGCTGAAGTTACTTATTTTGCCCGTGCACTTGTTAAACAAGCTCCGCTAGAGTACCTTAAGTTGGTAAATGACATGAATGAGAAGTACCCCCCTGATAAAGACTTTCCTCACATTTATAATTTCTTTGCTTGGATTACGGTAGATAATTTTGACATGCTCGAATTTACAGATATGTCGGGCCAGATCTTAGGCAGTCAACTTAAACTTAAACACGGATCTCCGTTTGGCCGCAGCTATCCTGCTGGAGATGGTATAAACTTCTCAAACGAGCTCTTTCAGACTTCTCGCGGCGCTTTAGCAACTTGCATACATGAAATCGGGCATACTTTTGAAAGGGTTTTTAATAAGAACTTTCCTCACTTACAAAAAACACTGAAGCATGCTCATCAAGCCATCCAGGAGCACAAAGCAACCTATGGCATCCTTGTGGATTGGTTTAATGGAGAAAAATATCGTTCAAAAATATACACCGGCAGTGCTGACAATGCTTTAGATGAATATGTAGCCGAGTCTTTAGTTACTTTTATGTATAAAGGAAGAGAACTTAGACAACGCCGCGATGCCTTAGCTAGAAAGTATGGAGTGGATCATGAGTCTGTTCGTGCAATTGATTTTTTCTCTTGGTACATGTTTAGTATGACAAATGCCAATTATGGTTATTATAAAACAGGTGAGATATCATCAATGAATCGCGAAGAGCCTACGCGGCCTGCTGCAATACCATGGGGTTCTGATTCTGCGCAAAATCCCATGGGGCTTTCTGAATATAATTTATGAAGTATATCCTAATGATACGATAAGCTTCATATCCGTATATTTCTCGGTAATATACCTCTGTCTCTCCTTGAAACTGGTAAAAAATGTGTGGGTATTCGAGATTTTATTTTGAAAATCTCGAAACTTTCGCTAGAGAATACCGATACTAATAGTAGACACACGTATTTTCTTTTGGAGGTAAGAAACTTGACCATTGGTCTCACCGCCATTCAATGGGTAGCTCAAACAGTAGTTAGTGGCGCTACAGAGGCTCTTTCGGGTAGGGAAGAACAGAAAAAAACTCCCCAGAAAGCTACTACTGAAGGAAGCTCCTCTTTATTTAAGCAAGCCTATGATCTACTCGCCCTCAATACGCCTCAAGAAAAAGGCAGCTTGGATTTGTTTACCCTGCTGGATGCTGCAGTGCAGCAAAAGCATTTGGACTTAGATCGGTTAGATGAAAAACAGTGTGAAGATGTTAAACACCTAGTACGTTGCTTAGTTGAAGAAGCCGTACAAGAAACCATTCGTATGTTTAATCTCCCAATTAAGCATCGCATGCCCAGTGGCAGCCCTTACTTTTGGCGCCAGAGGCCGCAAAAATTAGTCGATCGTGCTGAAAAAATGCTAGAGAGATCCCATAAAATTTTTGCAGCCGACGAGTTAAAACTACTTAGATTAGACCTCCAACGCGCTCGCGCCCTGCTCTCTCCAGGCCTAGCTCAAGGCAGTGATCTAGCCATCAAAAGACTCAAATGCCTAAAAAAAGGGCTCAGTACAGAAGAGCTTCGAGACCCTCGCTTTAAAAATATTTTAGACCATGCCGATCTTCACCTTAAAAAGATCTATGACCGTCGCCGCATGGAAGGCCGTTATCAATCCGAACAATTTGCCGAAAATATCCAACCCTGGCTAGACCCCGAGTTTAGAGGAAGAGTTTGGGAAAAGCTTCAGTTGGAATGGGAAACCATAACAGAGTTCTATAAAGAAAACCCACAAATTTTGGCAGCAGAACAATATCGAGAAGTTTATCAAAAGACCATGGAGTCCATTGAAAAACGTGCTGTCGAGTATGTCCTAACACGTTCTCGCTATGCTAACGAGCCTGTCATTATTGAAGGCTGGATAGATTTTTCGGAATTGCCTGACGAGCTCAAAAAGTGGGAAGAAAAAACACGCGATCAGGTTAACCAGGCCTTGTTGCAACTCTCTGAACAACTCGACAACCCAGAACTGGAAGACGAAATCGTCACCATGCGCGCCAATCTACAATTAGCCAGCGCTCTTTTTAGGGAACAACCTTTGCAGGCTTTGCGAAAGTTTCGAAAAGATTTAGGCGATCAGGCCAAAGCTGAGTTAGACTCCAGTTATGACGAACCCCTGCGGCGGGCTGACCAACTGCTTTGGAAAATTTTCGACGGTATGAACCTGGATCATAAAGTGGATGAAGGAAAAAACTTTTATACATTACTCAAAGCACGTGCAAAAAAAGAAGGCTTTAAAAAAATAGAAGCCAATTTATCTGCTCAAACCGAATGGGACCAGCAAGGCATTGCCCTACTGGATCAATGCCTGCAAGATGAACTTTGTGTCACAGAAGGCATTCGCCATATTTATCGCGAAACGGTCAAAACGGTTCAACCCTGGATTGGAGTCGCCGACCGCTCTGATAACCCGGACTATCTAAAAACCAAACCCTGGAAACTGCTTATGGATGCAAAAGACCTGCTGACTGCCCATGTCTTAAATCCGCATTTGGGTAAAGAGCAAGTCCTGATGCAATTTAATCTAGAACGCATTGACAAGCTCTTACTCACTCCTGCACATAAAGTTTTAGATAAATTAGCAAGCATCAAAAAGGGCATCGAAGCTAACTCGTTTCCAGAAGAAATCATCGACTTATTTTCGGGCCAGTTAGTCGTCGATATCATGCGTCAACGGCTTGAAGCGGCAAGCACACCCGAATGGAAAGTAAGTTTTTTAGAAGCCGAGCTAATTCTTAAAGACGAAAAATATGACATGGCAAAAGTCCATCAGGTACTGCAAGACACTGCACTTATTGCCGAAAACTCCAGCTACGAAAAAGCTGCCAAAATTTACTTAGGCATTGCCGAATACGCCATGCTAAAAATGAACGATACGGATATTTTGCGGGGCTCGGGCTTGCAGGCTTTGATCAAGCTTTTTCGTGAATACCCCGACAGTGAGGCCGCCCAAACTGCAAGGCAAATGCCGGTCTTGCAACCCTTGATTCAACGGATTCATGTAAGGGGTCGAGTCCCCGAATATCTCCACGCCAGTGACCTAACCGATGACGATTGGCGAGAAGAATTTAAAGTTTTGACCGACCATGGCATTCGCAATACCGGAGCCCGCAAGGCGGCCTGGGTTACCTTAAGTGCAGGTGCTTTACTGACCAGCGCTGTTGTCTTTAAAAGAGTCAACCCAAAGGATGTCTTAACCTTAGGGGTGGCGACCGAAGAAGTCACTATGGCCATTGCCTATGGTTTGGTTTTGGGGGGAGTCGGCCTGGATACGATCGTCCCTGCACTTAATCATCGAGCCGAAGCCAAAAAAGCCCGCGTGCTTCCCATCTATCAAGTGGATGAACGTCGCCACGCCGAAAACCTGGATATTTTTTGGCGAACCGCGATGTATTTTCCCGCTTTTATGACTTCACGCGCGACTATTCAAAATTCTAAACTTTTGTATGGTTTAGTGGGTAACAGCATGAAGACCCAACGCGCGCAACTCGCTCTTACCGGTTTGGCTTTGCCTTACCATACCGAGTCCTCTAATGCGATTTCACGACTGATTTCTGGACAAAGGTTTGCGGTAGAAAGAAATTACTCCTTGATTAATGTCGCGGGATTTGCTGCGAGTTCCTTTCTGCCTTTGGCTATCAAAGATAGTATCAACCGTAACCCAACAGTCGCTCGCGTCTTATTTATTGATGCAAAAAAGAAAGGTGTCCAGGAAATCCATGCCTTTGGCTATGCAGGTGCGGTGATTAATCTAGCATGGCATGGGGCCAATTATGTTCATCACCAAGAGGGTCACAGCGATGATATCGAGTACCCTTATCCCACCTCTGCAGGTGGCTTCTGGGCCATGGAAGCCCGTGACATGACCTTGAAAAAAGTTGATTTGTCAAATCCAATTTTTTGGTCAGAGCCTTCGAGGTATCGCTTGCCAGAAAACTCTCGCGGACTCTCTTTCCCTTCTCGAATACCTCCTCGTAGTGCACCACGCAATAGAGGCATGTGGCGCGGTTTAGGAATTCGCTAAAAAAAAAGCGCAGCCAAAATGGACTGCGCTGGGTGTTATTTCAATCTTTTTTATCCGCTTAAACTTTTTTATCAGATTCTATTTTAGCAAAGGCTTCAGCAATAGCAGTCCTAATTTGAGAGGCTCTCTCTTTGCCTTCATCTCTTTGAGGGCGCTTTAAATCACCGTATAAGCCCTTGCTCTTAATCTCAGCCAGACTAACACGACGTAAAGCATTGCCTTGATATTTACCCCATTGCTTTTTGGGCATTAAGACACCTTTCACATCTTTGCTTAATTTTACTGAACGAGATTTGCCACCGACTAGCTCATCGATGAGTTGCTTATCAGACATTTGGGATATCTTTTTAGAATCAATCTTCTCTCCAGGCTTACCCTGTTTTTTTAGATCACTTAGTTTTTTATCGCCTTTAATGATTCCCACTTCTCTAGGTAGAAATTCCATGGATTCCACTTTCATCTTAGAACCTCCTCTCAGGTTTCCTTATATTTTATTTTCAATTTTTGGAGTGCACCCGGTTATTGAAATGATATCCCTAGGGATATAAATTTAAAATAAGCAATATTTATGCCAGCTAAGCAATAAAAAATATTTAGACATTTAATTTTAGACATATGATTTAAGTCCATGAAGTAATATATTTTTTTTATTCACTTTAAAAATGCCCGCTCTATTTTTCTACATACCCCAATAAAAAAAGCCCTACTCCGAGGACTTTTGTCTACAGTGAGGCGTCTTGAGACCTCAATTTTACAAAATATGAACTTGTTCAAAAAAGCTATTGACAAATTTAACTGGGCCGTTTAATAATTTGAACAAGTTCAATAATGGACTTTTTTAATAAAAATCTTAAACGAGGTTAAAATAATGAATAACTTTGAAATAGCCACAACTCAATACACGGTGGGGACTTACATTGCCTACTTAACTATCAGTATTGGTATGTGTATCTGGGTGGCTCGGACTTTATATCGCAATGGAGCGGTTTTTTTAAAAGATGCCTTTAATGGCAATGAAGCCCTAGCAAAATCTGTGAATCATCTCTTGGTAGTGGGGTTCTATCTCATTAATATTGGCTACATTTCTTTGGCCCTGACCTTGGGCAACCGCCCTGATCAATTAATTTATGCCATTGAAAGCCTCAGCATGCGCGTGGGTGGTGTGCTCTTGATCCTCGGTTTCATGCATTTTTTCAATCTTTTCATTTTTTCCAGGATTCGCAAACGCGGTTTGCGGCAAAACACCCCTCCTCCGGTGGCACCACGAGCTCCGCAGCCACCCAAGGTTCCCCCGATGACCCCAACCCAAACCGTATAGGTCTAAAACAAGTACGGTCATTCCAGCCAAAAAGTACTTGGCAACTTCAATTTCAGGGGACACAATGCCCCCTGAAATTTTCTATTATATTTTTTATAAAAGGTGAAACCCGTGACTGTCTCCTTAGAAAAAACTAAAAATCTCAAAACTCCCAAAGCTCAAGAAACCCGCGAAAGGATTTTTAAAACCGCCCTCGAAATGTTTAAGGAAAAGGGTTTTGAAAAAGTCACGATGAGAGACATCGCCAAAAACTGTCAGATGGCAGTGGGAGCAGCCTATTATTATTTTAAAACCAAGGAAGATTTGATTTTTGATTTTTATTTGCAAACCCAAGATGATCACTATCAAGAAAGCATCAAAGTTTTTGCAGAAACCAAGGACGCTCAAGAAAGGATTCGCAAAGTCATTGAAATCAAAATTGAACAATTCATACCCTATCGCGGCATGCTCAGTGCACTCTTTAGAATTGCGGGAGACCCCAACCATCGCCTCTCGCCTTTTAGTGAAGAAAGTAAAAAAATTCGCGAAGAAGCCGTAGATATTTTTCGTCTTGCTTTGGAGGGAAGCAACCTCAAAATAAAAGGAGAAGTCCGAACTTTCCTGCCCTATCTGTTTTGGCTTTATCAAATGGGCATCATTTTATTTTGGATTCATGACCGGTCAGAGGGGCAAAAGCAAACGCATGTTTTGCTAAAACACAGTCTCAAAATTATTTTTCAGTTGATTCGTTTGAGTCGGCTTCCGGGTTTAAAAAAGTTGCGACAAAATATTTTACAAATGCTCAATCAAGTTCAAAAATAAATTCTTTTATTTGCTACTAAAACACTAGCTTGCTTTATGAGATAAAACGCTTATGATCGATTGGTTTAAGATTTCTAGCAAATCTTCTAAGACATAGTTTTCAATTCCCAAAGGAGGCATTAAAACCACCACGTCTCCCAAAGGCCTCAGCAAGGCGCCTTGCTGGATGGCTTCCTGGCAAACTTGATTGGCGATGCGTTCTTCTAAGGGAAAAGCCTCACCGTTCGCTTTAGCGAGTTCAACCCCTACCATCATACCCAATTGACGCACCTCTTTGACACAGGGCTGCTCTGCAATTTTTTCTAGCATGTAATGAAGGGTCTCAATTTTTTTAGGGAGCTTTTCTAAAGTTTTTTCTTGTACAAAAATTTCCAAATTAGCCAAGGCTGCTGCGCATGCTAAGGGATTGCCAGTGTAACTGTGACCATGAAAAAAAGTTTTGAACTCGGGATACGAACCCTCAAAGGCAGAGTAAATTTCCTCTGTGGCCAAAGTAGCTGCTAGCGGCAGATAGCCACCGGTGATGCCTTTGGCTAAACACATCAGGTCGGGCTGCACTCCTTCGTGCTCCACGGCAAACATTTTTCCCGTCCGGCCAAAACCGGTTGCGACTTCATCACAAATCATCAGCACATTAAATTCGTCACAAAGCTTGCGCACTGCAGAGACAAAACCTGGTGGCTGCAAACGCATTCCCGCGGCGCCTTGAATCATGGGCTCGATCACGCAGGCTGCAATCTGATTAGATTTTTCTAAAAAGATTTGACGTAAATTTTCTATATTAAAGTCAGAAAGAGCAAGCGTTTTAAAAAGCAATGGGCGAAAGAGCTCATGAAAAAGCTCCATCCCCCCCACACTAACGGAACCAATGGTGTCTCCATGGTAAGCGTTTTCTAAAGTAATAAAAAGCTGCTTTTGTTTTTGTCCTTTGTGCTGCCAGTATTGAAAGGCCATTTTAAGCGCAATCTCCACAGCCGTGGAACCACTGTCCGAATAAAAAATTTTTTTTAAATTTTGTGGAGCCAGATCCAATAATTTTTTGGCCAATAAGATGGAAGGCACATTGGCAAAACCTAACAAGGTTGAATGCGCAACTTCATCCAATTGATCGCGAATCGCCTTGTCGATGATGGATTGACGATGCCCATGTACATTGACCCAAAGCGAAGAAATCCCATCGATATAGCGTTTGCCATCCACATCAATCAAATAGCAATCTTCAGCTGATTGAATAATTAAAGGTTCTGCATTTTGGTACTCGCGCATTTGCGTAAAGGGGTGCCAGATGAGTTCGCGGTCCCAGTCTTTGAGTTGTTTAATTTCTTGATTGGATTTTCTTTTCATAATTGAATTTTTTAATAGGTTTTAATTTTTAAATATGGACTATTTGTAGGGGCAAATCGTTATTTGCCCAAATGATTTACCCCCACTTTTTATTTTTCTAATAAAGCTTTTAGTAAAGATTGTATATCTTCTTTTTGGTGTTCGCTCATCAAAGTCAATCGCAATCGCGCCTGCCCCACTGCGACCGTTGGGGGACGTATTGCGGTCACCCAAAAACCTTTTTCAAAAAGCTGCTCACTCATCTGAATGGCTCTTTGATTTTCTTTCACAATCAAAGGAATAATCGGACTTTGAATATTTAAATCTTGAGTCATTTCTAAAAGAGAAAAGTTCTCTTTTAATAATTTTTTTAATAAAGAAATATTTTGCCAAAGCCTATCGCGCCTTTCGGTTTCTGTTTGAAGAATTTCTAAAGCCTTACCAGCTGCGCAAGCTAAGGCCGGAGGCAATGCAGTGGCAAAGATAAAAGTACGCGCGCGATTGATCAAAAAATCAATCAGAACTTGCGGCCCTGCCACATAAGCCCCAAAGCAACCCAATGCTTTTCCCAAAGTTCCCATTTGTATAAGATGATTTGCAAACGCAGGGTGTTCTTGAAACGCTTCTGCAAGACCCGCACCCGTCTTGCCCAAGACGCCCACAGCATGCGCCTCATCCAAGTAAACGAAAGCATCAAACTCGATGGCCAAATCTAAAATTTCTTTTAAAGGAGCGATGTCACCTTCCATAGAAAAAACAGACTCCGTGACAATTAAAATTTTTTGCTTTGCAGAAAGATTTTTACGTGCGCTTTGAAGCAGCTCTCTCAACACAGACAAATTTAAATGCGGATAAATTTTCTTAGTGGCTTTAGAAAGCCGCATACCATCAATCATCGAGGCATGATTGAGCTCATCGGAAAGAATAAAGTCGCCCTCTTCTAGCAAAGTACTTAAAATACCCTGATTGGCTTGATAGCCCGAGTTAAATAGGAGAGCGGCTTCGGTGTTTTTCCATGCTGCGATTTTTTTTTCTAAATCATGAAAGGGATGCAGTGAGCCATTGATCAATCGTGAGGCCCCTGCCCCCACGCCATAGCGCTCGATGCCTTGGATCATAGCAGCCTGAATACTGGGATGATTGGCTAGTCCCAAATAATTATTGGAAGCAAAATTAAGCAAGTCGCGCCCCTGATAATGCAGCACTCTATCTTGCGGACTGGAAATGGGTTTCAGGTTACGGAGTTGGTTTTGCGATTGAAGATCTTCTAAATGTTTTTGATAAAACGATAACATGAACACTCATGCACTTGCTTTTGCCCTTTGGTGCGGGCCCACAGGCTTGAAGCCAAGTTTTTTGGCTAAGGCAAGTTCCTGCTCTGGAGAACGCCCTTGCGTGGTAAGATAATTTCCGATCATGGCTCCACTGGCACCCGCATCATAAATCAGATCTTGATATTGCTGCAGATTAACCTCTTTGCCTCCACAAATAAAAAGCTCTTTTTGCGGCATGGCCAAGCGCATCACGGAAATCAACTTGAGACAATCTAATGGAGTCAGATCATGCAGTTCTGCCATGGGTGTGCCCGGTCGTGGATTTAAAAAATTAAGGGGAATCGAATCTGGATCGATCTCTTTAAGTTGAAAAATAAACTCGATGCGCTGGTCTTTATTTTCTCCCATGCCCATAATGCCACCGCAGCAAACCTCAAAGCCCATTTCTTTAGCCAAGGTCACGGTTTGCACTTCTTCTTCCCAAGTATGAGAAGTCACCACTTTTGGAAAATAAGAACGTGCGGTTTCAATATTATGATGATAGTGAATCATGCCCGCATCTTTAAGTCGCTGCAGGTCCTCGCGTTGCATGAGACCCAAAGAAGCGCAGGTTTCTAAATCGGTTTGCTGACGAATTTGCGTAATGGCATCCACCATCGTATCCAGTTCGCGTTGCTTGTTCATGCCGCGCCCACTAGTGACAATGGAGAACTCGGTCCCGCCAATGCTTTCGGCCTCTTTAGCCTGCTCCAAAATTTTTTCAGCGGTTAGCAGCGGATAAACCGGGGAAGGCGCCTGCTTATAATTTGCAGACTGGGCACAAAAACCACAGTCTTCGATGCAGGCCCCACTTTTGGCATTGGTGATCGTGCAAAAGCTGACTTCATTGCCAAAGGCTTCAAAGCGCAACTGCTTGGCAAGGGGCATGACTTGCTCAAAATAAGTGTCTTCATCGAGCTCTAAAATGGCCCTCGCGGTTTTTACATCGATGCCTTTTTTTTTAATTTCTGCTATAGAGGGGAGAGTGAAATTCATAATTTATTTAATAATTACAATAAGTTATATGAAAAATTATTTTTGAAAAAGCGTCGGTGCCCCGACGCTCCGACGCTTTTTCAAAATTGAATTTTTTAATATTAAAAAAATACTTAAACCCAAAAAAAGGGTACCAGCGTCTTTTTTTAAGACAAAAAGACACTTGAAACAAGTCTTATTTTGAGCTTTTAAGAGCCTTTAAAAAAAAGGGGTGCTAATATGAAAAATACAAAATTAAAAAAAAACTTTTTGATCCTCAACTTATCTTTATTTTTTTGCGTCCTTTCCAACCTCTCCTGTAGCCAAGCAAAATTAGAGGACAATCAGGCCACCGAAGCAGGTAGGCAGCAAGTGGTGCAAGCCAATAATCAATTTGCTTTTGAGCTCTACCATCAATTGAGCCAGACAGAAAAAGGTAACTTATTGTACTCACCCTATAGTCTGGCTTCAGCCCTGGCCATGACCTATGAAGGCGCTCAAGGGCAGACCGCCCAGGAAATCCAGTCGGTTTTTCATTTTCCAAAAACCAAAGAGCTGCAGCCCAATTTTGCTGCCATCTATAATGAAATCAATGCAAAAAATCAGGCCTACGCTCTCAA
>JAUHYS010000274.1 GCA_030426445.1 bacterium | reverse complement strand
ATAGCGGTCCCCCTTGCGCAGTTCAAAAATGGGGGCTTCGACATGACCGGTGCTGACATTAACAGATAAATCCGTAAAATGAGCTTCTTGGTCCACAGAGTCATAAACGCGAAGTTCTGCTGTGATATTTTGGCTCGGCAAAAACTGCAGCAACTTTAAAGGAAGGTAGCTACCAGGCTTTGGAGTGGCTTCGGGTGCATCTACTAGATTAGTTCCGCAGCTTAAAATGGCACTCGCAATGAGCAAGCCTAAGCTAAAACGAAAAAACTTCTTCTTAGAAAAATTGGAAAATAAATAAATGGATTTAAAAAAAAGTATAAAGAACTGTAACACCGTATCCCCTCCAGTTTTGAGCGCAGAGCTAAGCAAGAAGCAAAGCTATTGCCTTGGATTAATCTTAAGGTTTTTTATTCCACTCAAAACATACAAACATTTTTTAAATGCTTGATTAGGCAGGCATATGATTTTTTTAAGTCATAAGTCAAGAGCGATTGTGATTGGCTGGGCGATGACAAACAAAAAAATTCAAAACAAAAGAGTTCGGTTTTCGGTCTCTACCGTTCGAAAATAAAACCTCCGTCTTACGTAAATCATACGCAAATCTTGCTCAGATAGCCTTCACTGATGAGTTCATAAAAAAAATATCCTTTTAATAATCAGAGGAAAATTATAAGCCAAATTTAAATCAGAACTTTGGCCTCTTCTTTGCTTCCATGAAAAACTATGACCATTTATTCTAAAGGCATTTCTAGTTCTACTCTAACTCCCACTACAACAGATGAGGGCTTCGCAGAGGTTTCAAGAAAACCAACACCTTCAAAATCGGATGACAGCTCTCTTAAAAAGGACTCTCTCAATTTACAACAACTTGAAAACTCCAAAAAAAACACGGAAGAATGGAATAGCGATATCACAGGCCAATGGGGAACTCATTGGGACGCCGTAAGCGCAACCAACCTTCAATCCGACACTCCTTGGGTGAACTCTTTATTAAGAGGAGTTAACAACACGGTAGGCACAGGAGCGGTATTCGTTAATTACATCAACATGGTAGGAGGCCGACTCTTCTTTGATATCCCCTCAATGATTGAAAGCAAAGTAGTAGAAAATGGCGGACCCAGTTTTGATGAATTAGCCGTAACCTCGCAGGCTTCGACTCCTGGTATGCCAATCGATGACGCGGCTTTTCTCACGGTCGCAAAATTAGGTGATTTATCACGCCAGGTCCACAGGCTCCATAAGCTGCGTAAACTCAACCTGGACAAACTTAGAGTTTCGGATAAAGTCGTTGATCTGATTGACATGGAACTCAGTCGAGAAGCCAAGTTTAGCCCTGCACAGTTACAAAGCAAGTTTAAGCATGCTCCAGACTTTGGAATAAAAGGAAATTACAATAAAGGGAATATAGAGAAATTTAGAAAAACTTTAATAAACCATATCAATGATCCAGATGTCATCCCAATAAGAGGGACTCATCGTAAAACTCAACCCGTCTTACATTTTTATAACCCAAACACCGAACTTAACGTTATGTTAAAGACAGATAAGAACTTTATCTCTTGCTGGAAGCTTGGTGAAGGTCAAATTTTTGATTTATTAAAGACAGGAAACATTCAATGAATACTTTTACTGAAAAAGATCTAGAAATTTTTTGTTCGTTAATCATGAGTTACTTATTGAAAAAAATACATGTCTCTACATTTGAAAAGAAATACATGTCTCTTTGGAGAAATTATAGAGACAATAAAAGTAAAATACTTTTGCAAATGAATCAGGTTTACGGAAGTGCTTTTGACCGTATTTTCACAACGCTAGACGTCTACAACCCTGATCCAAAACTTAGAGATGAATACGAAATCGACGAAGAACAACTACGTCAAGAAGTTAAAGAACAACTCCTTAAAGTCAAACCAAAATTAGAAATTTAGCATATTAAAAATTATGACCATTTACTCTAAAGGTATTTCCTGTTCTATATTGACTTCCTCTGCTACGGATGAAGGAGTGGCAAATACTGCTAAAGAAACATCACCTCTTCAATCAGATGATAACTCGCTCAAAAAAAACCATCTCAATTTACAACAACTTGAAAACTCCAAAAAAAACACGGAAGAATGGAATACCGATGTTACAGGCCAATGGGGAACTCATTGGGACATCATGCGTGCAAGTGACCTTCAATCCAATACTCCTTAGGCTCCATAAGCTACGTAAACTCAACCTGGACAAGCTTAAAGTTTCGGATAAAGTCGTTGACCTGATTGACATGGGACTCAGCCGAGAGGCTCACTTTAACCCTGCGCAGTTACAAAGCAAGTTTAAGCATGCTCACCGGTTTGGGGTAAAGGGGAATTACAATAAAGTTAATGTGGTTAAGTTTGAAGAGGCGTTAAGCAATTATCTAAAAGATTCTCAAGTCATTCCCATTCGGGGAACTTACCGCAAAACTCAACCTGTTTTACATTTTTATAACCCAAACACCGAACTTAACGTTATGTTAAAGACAGATAAGAACTTTATCTCTTGCTGGCAGCTTGATGAAGACCAAATTTTTCACTTATTGCAAACAGGAAATGTCCAATGAAGACTGATACAAAAAAAATAGTAGATGATTTCTTTAAAATAACAACAAACTTTCTCCAAAAGAAAATATCGATTTCAACCTTTGAAGATAAGTATATCGATTTCTGGTATATCTATGTTGACTCCGAGAACCAAACAGAAATTCCTACAAACATCAAAACTGCAATTAATCGTATTTTCACAACTCTAGATGTCTATAACCCTGACCCAAAACTTAGAGATGAATACGAAATCGACGAAAAACAGCTACGACTAGAAGTCAAAGAACAACTCCTTAAAGTCAAACCAGAATTAGAAATTTAGCATATTAAAAACTATGACCA
>JAUHYS010000273.1 GCA_030426445.1 bacterium | reverse complement strand
AGATTCCTGCAAAAGAACTGCTTGATGTTGCTGCTGAACTCAACACAAATGAAAAAGAGTTTTATAGAAGTTGGGATGAACCAAAAACAGATGAAAAAGGTCAACCAAGAATAGAAAATGGAGTACCATTAACAAGACCTATTAACGCGCCAATCTATCGTCTGAAAAAAGTCCAATCTCGAATATTGAGAGAAGTACTTTACAGTCTTCAATTACCAGCCTATTTCTTCGGAGGCATTAAGAACAAAGATGCTGTTCTTAATGCTCGATATCACCAAGGTAACAAATACTTTTTCTTAACCGATTTAAAGGATTTTTATCCTTCAGTTAGTTTTCGGAGTGTAGAATCAGTGCTTAGAAAAGAAGGGTTCTATCCTGATGTTGCAAGATTGATAACTAGATTGTGTACAAAGGAAGGAGCAATACCTCAAGGTTGTCCAACTTCTTCATTTTTAGCTTCTTTAGTTGTATACCATTCAGCGGGTGATTTATTTCAGACATATATGGATCATGGACTCAAAGTTTCAATTTATGTTGACGATATCACAATTTCAAGTCCTGTAGACTTCAAGAATAATGTACCGCAAATTATAGAAGACCTAAGAGAAAGAGGTTTGAAAATCAATTTTGATAAAACATATTATCGAACTAAAAACCCGATTGTTACAGGAGTTTGCGTAAAGAATAATGGTATAAGTGCCTTGAAGCACACTTACGACAGATCAAACGACCCGAATAATAAAGAGGCTTCACGTCAAGGGCACAAGCAAAGAATAGACTACATAAAAAAAGTAGCAAAAAGAAAAACGCACCCCAACAAATAAGCTCTAATGCAGTGAAGTAAGGCTTCGGTTCATTGGAGCGCGTGTTGGACTCCTACCTTCGGTTGCGGGGTTGGCTATGGGGATTGAATAAAAAAGGTGTTGGTCAGGTCTTCGGATTCCCCCCTGGTGCGTGTAGCGAAGGAAAACGCTTGACTCCACAAGACCAAGGAAAAGCCTCTAAAATCCATGGATTTTAGAGGCTTTTTGGAAACTGGTATCTTCCCTTTTACTTTTGATTTTGCAATAGCGGTTTGAATTTGGTCAGACTCAATGTTCTAAACTGAGGATGGATCATTACTTTTTATTTCGGATAATTTCTAAAATTCAATTGCAATAATGTATCCAAGTGAATACATTTGCGTATGTATTCTATTGAAAAGACGGATGAATTCGATAAATGGCTAAGAAAGCTCAAAGACAAGAGAGCGAAGGCCAAAATACTTTTCAGAATTCAACGCATAGAAGAACATGGTAACTTTGGCGACTGTGAACCAGTCGGACACGGCATTAGCGAATTACGGATTCACTATGCGAAGGGCTATCGAGTATATCTAAAAAATGTGAACGATAGAATTGTGTTTCTTTTGAACGGAGGAGATAAATCATCCCAACAAAAAGACATTGATAAAGCAAAACAACTCTGGTTGGATTACAAAAACGAAATCGATTAATCATGGCAATTAAAAGAACAACAAAATTCGATATTGCGGAGTACCTGGAAAATGATGAAATGATGGCTGAATATCTTAATTCCGTTTTAGAAGATGGAGACTCAGCAGATATATTAACTGCCATTGGGCATATAGCCAAGGCTAAAGGAATGACTAAAATAGCAGCAGAAACGGGACTTAGTCGACCAAGTCTTTATAAAGCTCTATCAAAAGGTGCCAAGCCACAATTTGATACAGTTTTAAAAGTTTTGAGAGCTGTTGGCAGCAATCTTCATGTAGAAACTACTTAGAAAACGCCTCAAGACATACTATATATCTTATGGCGCGCCGAAGGTCTGGGGCGGTTTAATCTAAGCAAATATCAATGATTTTTGATTTTAGGGAATGTTTTTCTTGGTAAATGGGAGCAGAGGGCATTTGCCAATCATAGGGAAACCCAAATAAAACCCTCTTAAAATCCATGGATTTTAAAGGCTTTTTTTCTTGTCCAGCGGCATACCATGACCAAACCCAAATTTTGTTCTATTTTTGAGTATCAAATACATTTTACCAACTATGAATAAACCCAATATTTTTTCTAGAAATGTATGCATCGTTTTGATTGGGATCGCGTCCTTGATGAACCATGCCATGGCCCAAAAGGATAGAAATTCTGCATCGACCGAAAAACCCAACATTATTTTCATTCTCACTGACGACCAGCGTTGGAGTGCGCTCGGCTACTCTGGCAATAAAGAGATCCAAACGCCGGAGATGGACAAGCTAGCCAAGGAGGGCGTGTATTTTAAAAATGCCCTCGTTACCACGCCAATCTGTGCGGCCAGCCGGGCGAGCCTTTTTAGCGGTCTGCACGAACGAACCCATAAATACACATTCCAGACCGGACCTATCCGCGAGGAATTCATGGAAGTTGCCTATCCAAGGCTCCTGAGAAATGCCGGTTATTACACAGGTTTCTTTGGCAAGTTTGGCGTCAATTTTCCCGGCAAGAAAGAGATGTTTGACGAAATCGACGACTACGACCGCAACGGCCGGTACAAAGACCATCGTGGGTATAATTATAAAACCATTGATGGAGATACTGTACACTTGACCCGCTACACTGGGCAGCAAGCATTAGACTTTATCGATCATGCCCCGGCTGACAAGCCGTTTAGCCTTTCGCTGAGCTTTAGTGCGCCACACGCCCATGATGGTGCAGAGGATCAATATTTCTGGCAGGAAGAGTCAGGTAAGTTATACAATGACAAGGATATGCCCGGCCCGGATTTGGGCGAGGATAAGTATTTTGAAGCCCTCCCACTTCCTGTTCGCGAAGGCTTTAACCGCTTGCGCTGGACTTGGCGCTATGACACTCCCGAAAAATACCAGCACAGCGTCAAGGGATATTATCGCATGATCTATGGTATTGACTTGGAAA
>JAUHYS010000272.1 GCA_030426445.1 bacterium | reverse complement strand
AACCAGAAAAGGAATCGACCAAAGTAGTATCAAAGCATAAAGTGGCAAAAGGAGGTCTTGGTTTTTTCCAAAATAAAGAAGCGCACCTCCTGTGATAAGATAAGAGATTAGCCAAATGATGAGCTGAGAACTTTTATTTAATTTCATGATTCAACTCCTTTCCCCATATTTCAATTTTTAATTGTTCTTGGGAAATACGGGATCGAATTTTAATTGGAAATGGATAGTTATTCAAAAACTTTAAATCAGCAACTCCATAAGCTAATGTAGCGTCTTGCCCTTGCGCAACAGATTGGACCTTTTGGGAATGAGGAACTCTTTCGGTGATATCGAGGTGAGCGAGTTTTACGCTATTAAATAAAGTCGATGAGACCTGGCAAACCCCACCTCCCGAAGTATCCACGACTTGACCATGCAGAAAACTGCGCTCAGGAAGATATCCCCGAGCTTCTGTATAAGGGCCTGCAGATTGATTAAAAGAAAACGATTTTTGGCTTTTAATAATGATGCCATCGATGCTTTGACTGCTTAATTCAATGTTGTGGAGTTGCTCAGGAGTTCTTGCGCTGAGGTCAGTGACAAAAGCGGCCAGGCGGTGATTAAAGGGGCGATTTTGATAAATCGCGTAAACCGAGCCCATACCCAAAAATATACTTAAACAAATAAAACCTATTTTCCATTTTTTTTTGATCACTGCACCTCCAAAATGCGAGAGTCCGAAGAACCGCGTTTTTCTGGACGGTACATTTCATAAGCTTGAGTGGGTAGGGCGTTAAAGCGACCTTTGAGTTCAGGTTGCATAATATAATTAAAAATGTGGGTCCCTTTGGGTAGATAGGTGGTAAAAAAGACGGCTTTTTCGTCGTGAATTTCTCGCTGAGTATAAGCCAGGGCTTTTTCGTCAAAATTTTTGCTGTCTTTGAGTACCTCAAAACCAGCCGGTAAAGGGTCTTCTATAATCAGGTAATCATAGACTTCGTTGCTTTGCAAAGTCAGCCGAACGCCTATCTGCGAACCCATGGGGATTTTATTTGAAACTGGTTTGAGTTGATATTCGACTTTGCTCGATCCTTTTTTGCGGATTTCTTCGACAATAAAGTATTCACGTTTGACTTCAATACCCGAAGAGCTGGCAGCCAGTTGATCTTCTTGAACATAAAAACTGAAGTCACTTTGATAATAAAGCTTGTTGTCTCCTAGATTTTCGATCTGTAGTTGGTTTTTGCCCTGGGCGAGTGGGAGATCACCGATTTTTTCTTCCCAATGAGAGCGGGCTTCTTGGACTTCGCTAAGCGACTTTTCGTTGAGTCTCAATGCAGCTTGGATACCCGCTTGCAAGCCGGTTTCGCTTTTGGCGTATTCACTTAAACCATAAATAGCGGCTGCGGTTTCACGCGTATGGCGCCAGCGTCCGCCGCGACGTTGCTCAAGCAACCACTTTGCAGTGCTTTCTGCCAAAAGCCGATTTTGTGGGTCGGCTTTGAGTAAAGCTTGTAAAACCCAGGCCGTGACTTCAGCATTGTTTAGACTGAGGTAGGGCTTTTGTGGATCCGGTTTTTTGCCAAAATAGCATTGGCCGGATTCACAGATTGCCAGACGGTTTAATTGCATAGCTAGGTCTAGGGCTTCGACTTCTCTGCCTTGTTCCATTATTGCCAGAATCAAATAAGCCCTTGCTATTATATTTTGTGGCTGTCGACTGAGTGAAACCGAAGGAAGTTTTTTTAATTTCGCCATCGACCCTACATAGTAAGCAAAGTAGAATTTATCTTGTTCCCATGGATTAGGAGAAGAACTCACTTGTGCTAATGATTTATTTTTTTCTAATAATGTTTCTAGTGCAGCCTTGGCGTTTTTTAACATGCTTTGATCGACTTGAATCCCCAGCTCTTGTGCTCGCAACAGACCATAAAGTGCATAAGCCGTCATATAAAAGTGGGTATCGTCGTGTTTCCACCAACCCCAACCACCGTCATTATGTTGCATGGACTGCAGTCTTTTTAGGCCCATTTTAACCACTTTAGGAATCTTTTTTTCTAACATGGGTTCTTGGATGCCTAAAGTCCGGTAAAGGTCTGCAACGATCAAGGCCGGTAGAATACGACTGGTGGTTTGTTCCACGCAGCCGTAGGGGTAATCGACTAAATAGTTGAGGGACCCCAATAATTGTCCTGCCAGACTGGTATCCAAAGAAACATGCAGTTGACCACTGTTGAGCTTGGTTTGGGGAGGGACAGCCACTTCTAAATAAGCTATCTTATCCATGCTGTCTATTTCACCATGATGGTAGTGATGGTCCTTTATGCCATAAGGTAAAACAGGGATTTTTAATTCTAGGCCGTCTGAATCTTTTGCAGCTTTCGCTAAAAATTGCAGGGTCGCTGTACCGGGCTCGGTCGCGCTGACTTCAAAATCAAAAGACACCGTTTGATTAGGCTCGATTTTAAAATCGCGGTCTTTGCTATCCTTTTCTTGATTAAACTTGAGTCCTTTGCCTTTTAAGTTAAGAGAGGTTTTGACTTGCTGGGTGTCCTCACTGTAGTTTTGGATTAATGCTTTTAAAACCACACGGTCGCGTTCGATAAAGAAACGCGGTATCGCCAGCCTAACAAGTAAATCTTTGGTGGCAATCACCTGATAGCTTTGTTGGCCGACATGGGTGTCTTGGGTTTGGGCCACGGCAGTTGCGCGCCAGGTGGTTAGGTTATCAGGTAATTGAAAGGAGACCGTAGCACGTCCGTTTTCGTCCGTAATAATAGAAGGGATCCAATAAGCGGTGTCTTTAAAGTTTCTTCTGAGTTGCGCTTGGTCTTCTTTAGCGATGCCTCCCGAGAAATAGCCAGAAAATGAATAATCGGTGAGCACACGATTGTATCGAGGGCCCCAAAAACTTTTTTTAATATCTGTCCTTTCTGGCATTAAGGCGTAAA
>JAUHYS010000021.1 GCA_030426445.1 bacterium | reverse complement strand
AAATTGATAACCCGGGCTGGATTTAAAATAAAAAACTAAATGCAGTGAAAATAAAAAAGTTAAGCAAACCGTTGCTAAAGCAATACGGCGGACCCAGGCACTTTGTTTTTGAGGAATCGCTAAGGTCAATAGAGCACCCAGTAAAGGGGTCCATATAATAAAATTTAAAATATTTTGATGAATATAGTTCAACACAAACGACCTCTAATTAATCACCCAAATTCCCAAAAAAACCGAAACTGCGAGTAAAAAATAAAACGCATAACGATTGACAAAACCATTTTGGATGCGACTCACACAGCTTCCTAACCAGGATAGAACCTTTCCTGATCCGTTAACGAAAACTTCATTAATCAGTTTCTGGTCCACCACACGAAAAAAAACGGACTGACTGAGAGAGCGGATCGGCCTAACAATAATAGCGTCATAAATTTCATCGACATAAAATTTATTAGTGAGCAAATTATGAATGGGCTGCATAGCCCGTGCTCTCCGCTCAGGGCCTTCTAAGCCATTACGATAAAGTAAAAACGCCAAAAGGATAGCGCAAGCAGCTACTGCTACCGAAACACCCATAAGTATCAGTTCCATAGCATGATCATGCGCGCTATGAGCCTTGGCTGATCCAGCTCCTAAATTGAGCCAATGCTTAATCCAGTCATGACCTCCTAAGACTTCGGGCAGACCTAAAAATCCAGCAACAGCAGAAAGCACAGCTAAAACCACCAAAGCAAAGGTCATATTAAAAGGAGACTCATGCAAATGAGCTTTGGCTTCTTCGGAAACTCGGCTCTTTCCGGTAAAAGTCAAAAAATAAAGCCGAAACATATAAAAAGCTGTTCCAAAAGCCGCTAATAGACCCATGACCCAAAGCACGGTATGGCCGTGAGAATAAGTTTTCCATAGAATATGATCTTTTGAAAAGAAAGCAGCAAAAGGCGGCAAACCCGCAATGGTAATAGTGGCTATTAAAAAAGTCATGGAGGTAATAGGAAGAGCTTTTTTTAGGCCACCCATTTTACGGATGTCTTGTTCCCCACTCATGGCATGAATCACCGAACCCGATCCTAAAAACAAACAGGCTTTAAAAAAAGCATGGGTCATCAAATGAAAAACACCATAGGCATAGGCTCCCACTCCCATGGCCAAAAACATATATCCTAATTGGCTAACGGTTGAATAAGCCAAGACTTTTTTAATATCGTTTTGAACAATGGCGATCAAAGAGGCAAAAAGTGCAGTGCTAGCACCAATAATGGCAATGACATTTAGCGTTGCAGGCGCTGCATCAAAGAGAAAATCCAAACGCGCAATCATATACACGCCTGCTGTCACCATAGTCGCTGCATGAATGAGAGCCGAAACCGGTGTTGGCCCAGCCATGGCGTCTGGCAACCAAACATAGAGAGGGATTTGTGCTGATTTTCCTGTCGCTCCCACAAATAGCAGAAGAGTTAGAATGATAGGAGAACTCATCCAAAAAATGGTTGAAGGAGCGATGAGGCTCATTTTGCTTTCAATATACTCAAAATTAAATATGGAAGCTCCTTCACTAATCCCAGGCAATAATAAAACTCCCAACCCAAAAATGGCTAAGAGAAAACCTACATCCCCAATACGGTTGACGATAAAAGCCTTTTTACCAGCTTGGGCCTTGGCCTTGTCTTCGAACCAAAAACCAATCAGTAAATAAGAACAAAGGCCCACGCCTTCCCAACCTAAAAACATCAAAACGAGATTGTCTGCCAAAACAAGAATAAGCATCGAAGTCAAAAATAAATTAAGGTAGGCAAAGTATTTTGCGTAACCCGGGTCGCATTTCATGTAGCCAATAGAATAAAGATGAATAAGAGTACCCACTCCCGTGATAATCAAAATCATTAAGGTAGAAAGGCGATCTAAGCAAAGACCAGCTTCGATGTGAAGATTTCCGACGGTAATCCAAGAAAAAAGAGTTTCACGCAGGGGTTCTTCAGCCCCAAGGATAAAAGGAATTCCTTGAGAAAGAGCGATCAAAAAAGCAATGAAAGGCAAACCCACCCCGACAAAGTTGACCATGCCAGTGATAACTTTCTGTTTACGCAAGGTACAGCTCATCGCATGGTAGCCATTGATGATGGCTCCTAGGAGAGGAAGTAAAATGATCCAAGCAAGTGTCATAAAAATTATCTTCTAAGAGTGTTGAAAAGTGGCAATCTACTTTTTCTCCGCCGCGTATCTCACCTTTTTGAACACTCTTTAATATTAAGGTTAACTCAACTGTTTTTTTTAAAAACTGAGTTTAGCTTTTTATTTCTTTGTCTTTAGTGATTACTTTTTCACCCTGATTTTTATTTTCGTTTTGCTCTTATACTTGTTGAAAATTCTCAGGTTGGTTTGCTTTTTTCTTTCTCATGACAATAATCGTAATCACAATACCTACAGTAAGAAGAACTAAAATTCCTCCTCCACAAATCAATAAGGGAATTAAAATTTCAAAAATACCGGCTGCCATAAGTATTAAACTTCTATTCTATCCTTTAAATTCTGAAATAAATTAGACTGAACAGAACCCTGACGTCTAAACAATAAAACAATGATAGCTAAACCTACTGCGGCTTCGGCTGCAGCTAATATCACAATAAAAAAAGCCGCCATCTGTCCCTGCATATCTCCTAAGTAACGCGAAAAGGCGATAAAGGATAAATTAACTCCATTCAGCATAAGTTCAATCGACATAAAGGCAACCAGCAGATTTCGGCGCAAAACCACACCGATCAAACCGATAGTAAATAATGCAATCGCTAATGTTAAATAATGGGCTAAACTCAATTTTAATTCCTGCAAAACAAAGTTTTTATATTTTTAAACGCCGTTTGGCTAATACCAATGCTCCAATCAAAGCAACCGTTAAAAGGATTCCAGCGATTTCAAAAGCTAACACATATTCAGTAAATAAAAGCTTTCCTGAATTTATAATACTACCAAAACCTTGAGGTAAATTTTTCACGTCTCCTTCAAACTTACTAACACCCCACCACAGACCTGCAAAAGTAAACCCGCCTAATAAGGCTAAAACAATGCGTCGCCAAAGAGCTGGGGTTTGCTCTTTAAGTTCATCGTCATTTAAATTAAGCAGCATGATAATAAAAACAAAGAGAATCAATATAGCACCAGCATAAGTTAAAATCTGGATGATGGCTAAAAACTCTGCATGCAGAGTTAGGTAAAGACCTGCTAAAGAAAATAAGGTTACTACCAAAGATAAAGCCGAGTAAACCGGCTGGCGAAAACTAATCACAGCGATCGCAGAAATTAAGGCAAGACCCGCTAATATGTAAAAAAGTATGGTCATAATAGTAAATAAACCCCTGCGGTCACAAATAAATTAAGTAAAGCTAAAGGCAACATCGCTTTCCAACCCAATTGCATCAATTGGTCATAACGAAAACGGGGCAAGGTCCAACGCACCCAAACAAAAAACCAACAAAAAAATAAAATCTTTCCAATAAAAATTCCGACTTGCAAAGCAGCTGCGGCAATTTGTGCAGCTAATCCCTCAAAAAACAATTCACCTGAAGCAGCCCTCCAAGCAAGTAAAGCAATTCCAACTATGAACAAAATCACACTTAATTTTTTGGTTTCGGTATCACGAGCATCTCCATAGTGAACCCGCGATTTATATAAAAATAAAGGAATGGATCCCAATAAAGCCATGGCTCCCATGCCTAAAAGCGAGTAATGGATGATGATACCGGCATGTTCGCGAAGTAAATCTGTCGTTAAAAAAGGAACCTGCCAACCACCAAAAAATAAAGTAGCCATCAATGCTGATGCGACAATCATATTGACGTATTCGGCCATATAAAAGAGAGCAAATTTAAGTGAACTGTATTCGGTATGGTAACCTGCAACCAGTTCGGCTTCGGCTTCGGGCAGATCAAAAGGCGTTCGATTGGTTTCAGCTACTGCAGCAACTATAAATAGCAAACAGCCCAAAGGCTGACGGATAAAATTCCAGGAAAATAGATTAGAACTTTGGCTTTCTACAATCGCACCTAGCTCTAAGCTACCTGATAAAATTAAAACACCGACGATCGACAAACTTAAGGTCAACTCATAGCTAATCATTTGAGAGGAAGCTCGCAAACCACCTAAAAGAGAATATTTATTATTACTTCCCCAACCAGCCAGCATCACTCCGTAAACTCCGATGGAGGCAATCGCAAAGATGTACAAAATTCCCACATTCATTTCTAAAGCTTGTAAAGCAAAGGACCCTTTTTCAAGCGCAAGAGGTGCCGCCCAAGGAATCACGGCAAAAGTCATACAAGCCACAGCCATGGAAATAAAAGGTGCAATAGTATAAATAAATCGATTGGCACGTGTTGGAATAATGTCTTCTTTAAAGATCAGCTTAATCACATCCGGTAAAGTATGCACCAAGCCGCCCAAACGAATTCCAAAGATATTAGCACGATTGGGCCCCCTTCTATCCTGAATATAGGACGCACCTTTACGCTCCATCCAGATAAAGATCGGCAGGATCTGTAGGATCAAAACAAAAGGAATAATAATTTTTAGTGACATGGTCAGCATAATCTACTCTAAAAGTTTGCCTTGCTCTCCAATTTCCTCATAAGTCAGATTAAAAAATTCTTTTAGGAGGGGCTCTGGGCTAGTGATAGCCCACGCATGCCCCAAACTTTGAGCTATCTCTTGTAAAAACTGCCAAGCTGTCTGCATCTGTCCTTTGGGTGCCAAAGCAACTTCAAATTTTTGAATGCGTTCTTGAAAATTAATAAAGCTACCTTTTTGTTCCGCAAAAGTGCAAACAGGCAAAACCACATCTGCCAACTCGCAAGCAGGGCTTTGATGGCTGCTGAGTAAAATTAAATACTTAGGTTTTTGGCTACGGATTTTTTCGATCTGGGAAGCGCTGATTCTTTCCATGGCAAGAACCGTTTTACCTGTTAGTTCACCGGAAAATTCCGCAAAACCTAGATTGGACACTCCCGCTCGATTGGGGTTTTTATCGGCCTTAATCAGAAAATCATCTGAACTGGGGTTTTCGACTTCATGAAAAGCATATTGCAAGGCTGTCACACCCAAGTTATTAGCTAATTTTTTAAGTGCGGCATTATTTTCGTTCGACTCGTAGGCACTTCCCAGAAAAACTATTTGTTCAGCAGAGCATTTTTGAAGTGCCTCGGTAGCCGCTGCTAGGGCTTGCGTTTTAGTAACTTCTTCTAAACCATTTGCTGTCTTTAATAAGGGTCGAATCAAACGGGATTCATTAATAAAGGTATAGGACAAACGGCCTTCGTCACAAGTCCAACATTCATTCACCGCTTCGTTTTTTCGGGTTTGATAGCGAAAGACTTTACCATCATTATGATTTATTTCGATATTACAGCCCGTCGCACAACCCGTACAGATGGAGGGTGCACTTTTTAAAAACCAAACGCGTTGTTGAAAACGAAAAGGCTTGCTGGTTAAAGCACCGACAGGACAAATATCCACGGTATTCAGTGAGTACTTATTGTCGAGTTTTTTTCCGGGAAAGGTTCTTAAAGTGGAGCGATCACCGCGGTTGGTCACACAGAGTTCGCCGGTTTTGGAAATTTCATCACAAAAACGCACACAACGCGTGCATAAGATGCAACGCTCATCATCAAGCATCACATTGGGCCCTAAATCGACCTTTTTAGGCTTTTTGACCTTACTTTCATTAAACTCCGAATCACCAACCGAGTAATTCATATAATACTTTTGAAGTTTACACTCACCCGCTTGGTCACAAACCGGACAGTCAATTGGGTGATTGATTAAGATAAACTCCAAGACGTTTTTTTGTAGCGCTTTGACATTATCGGTTTGTGTATGCACGACCATGCCTTCTTGCGCAACTGTATTACAGGAGATCTGCGGCTTGGGCATTTTTTCGATCTCTACCAAACACATACGACAATTTCCCGCAATACTGAGTTTGGAATGGTAGCAAAAATGAGGGATACTCGTTTTCATTTGGCGAGCTGCCTCAAAGACTGTGGTTCCTTCTTCTACAGTAATTTCTTTTCCGTCTATCGTTAACTTCGGCATAAAGCTTCAAACTCACTTCTAAACTTCTTTAAATAACTCCAAATCGGCATAGCCAAGGCATCGGCTAAAACACAAATCGTTTTACCTGCCATGTTATCGGCGATTCGGTTTAACTCATCGATATCATTGGCACGACCTTCTCCACCCAACATGCGCTGTAAAATTTTATGCGCCCACCCTGTGCCTTCGCGACAAGGGCTGCATTGACCACAGGATTCATGTGAATAAAAATGGGCTAAATTAGTCAATGCTTTTACCATACAAGTTGTCTCATCCATCACAATAACTCCACCCGAACCCAACATCGTGCCTTTTTCTTGTAAAGACTCATAATCAAGGTTCACATCCATAGCTTCCTCAGCTGTTAAAACAGGAACCGAAGAACCTCCAGGAATCACTGCCTTAAGCGCCTTGCCATCTTTGATACCACCGGCATCTTCCATGATGAGCTTTTTGAGCGGGTAGCCCAGTGGAATTTCAAAATTACCAGGACGATTAACATGACCACTCACCGAAAACATCTTGGTACCTGGGCTTTTCTCGGTTCCAAATTGACGGTAGGCGTCCGCTCCATTTTCTAAAACATAAGGCAGCGCAGAGATGGTTTCGACATTATTGACCACCGTCGGACAAGCAAATAAACCGACAACTGCCGGAAATGGCGGCTTAAGCCTGGGCTGCCCGCGTTTGCCTTCCAAAGAATTAAGCAGCGCGGTTTCCTCTCCACAAATATAAGCACCCGCACCACGGTGTACGGTAATCTCGAGATCAAAACCACTGCCTAAAATATTTTTACCTAAATAACCTTTTTGATAGGCCTCTTCGATAGCTTTTTCTAGTTGAACTTTGGGATAAACAAATTCTCCACGAATATAAACATAAGCATTATGGCAATCGATCGCATAGGAACAAATGATCATACCCTCAATCAGGCGATGGGGATCCAGCTCTAATAAATAGCGGTCTTTAAAAGTACCGGGTTCACTTTCGTCTGCGTTAACGCATAGGTATTTGGGTTTAGGGCTGTCTTTAGGGACAAAACTCCATTTTAGGCCCGTCGGAAAACCCGCGCCTCCACGACCACGGAGACCTGACTTTTTGACTTCTTCGATCACATCGCCTGGCTGCATGCCAAAAAGCTTTTTGAGATTCTGGTAGCCACCGGTGGACTCATACACACTTAAGAGATGTGAATCCTTGAGACCAAAGTTTTTTGTAAGAATTTTTGTATCCATTTTTCTTATTTTAAACTAGCAATCAATTCATCTAATTTTTGTGGTGTTAAGTCTTCGTGATAATCATCATTAAGTTGTAACATCGGTGCTGTTCCACAAGAGCCTAAACACTCCACCTCACTGAGAGTAAAACGCCCATCTTGGCTCTTGTCTCCCAATTTTTGGATGCCCAATTTTTCCTTTAAATATTTTGTAATGTCCTCTGAACCACAGAGCTGACAGGACAAAGTCCGACAAACTTGAAAATGGTATTTACCGATCGGCTCGAGGTTAAACATGGTATAAAACGACGCCACTTCGTATACTTTTGCGGGAGTTAAACCTAATAAGCTGGCAACATATTCCATGGCCTCTGGAGAAATCCATTCGTTCTGCTCCTGTGCCAACCAAAGCGCCGGCAACATCGCCGCTTGCTTCTCGGGATAACGAGCAAGAATTGCATCGAACTTTTTTTTGTTTTCGTCGTTAAAGGTAAAACTCATCTATCGAGCTCTCCTGCAATGATATTTAGCCCCCCCAGTATAGCCACCGCATCTCCAATCAAGCCTCCTTCACACATCGGCGCATAGGCTTGATAAATAGGGAAACAAGGTGGACGGCACTTCACACGATAAGGAGTCCCTGTTCCATCACTTACAATAAAAAATCCCAGTTCACCATTGGCAGCCTCGGTTGCACTATAGACTTCACCAACTGGAGGCCGAATGCCTTCATAAATCAGTTTAAAGTGATTCATCAATGATTCGATATTAGTATAAACTTCTTTTTTAGGCGGAAGAGCCACACGCCGATCCGAAGTCATCACCGAAGCCTGTCGATCGATGCGTTTCATGGCCTGCAGAATAATCTTAGCACTTTCACGCATCTCGTAAAAACGGACGATCACTCGATCATATGTATCGCCGTTTTCTGCTAATACCACTTCCCAATCATATTGATCATAGTCATAATAAGGCTGATCTTTGCGCAAATCTAGGTTAACTCCGCAAGCACGCAGACAAGGCCCCGTAAAGCCATAGCTAATGGCATCCTCTGCTGAGATTTTTCCAATACCCACGGTTCGTTTTAGAAAAATTCGATTATGACTGATTAACCCTTCAACATCATCAATCGCTTTGAGCAAATCACGGATACAATCTTTGACTTCTTCTTCAAAACCTAGATAAAGCGGTTTGGTTATGCCTCCAATACGGGTATAGGCTGTGGTTAAACGCGCTCCACAAAGTTTTTCGATAATATTATAAAATTTTTCTCGAACATTAAAGTAATACCAAAAATTGGTCAGAGCTCCCATGTCCAAAATATTTGTACTAGTACAAACTAGATGATCAATAATGCGGTTGATTTCACAAACAATGACTCGAATGACTTTAGCTTGCTCGGGAATCTCAATATCTAAAAGCTCCTCCACTGCCTTACAAAAACCCACGTTGTTCATCATAGCACTGATATAATTAAGACGATCCGTATAGGGAATGCACTGAGTATAGGTACTATTTTCGCAATGCTTTTCAAAGCCACGATGCAAATAGCCAAACTCGGGCTCTGCTTTGACGATAGTCTCGCCGTCTAATTCGCAAAATAGACGTAAGGTCCCGTGCATCGCAGGATGTGAAGGCCCCAGATTGAGATAGGTCTTTTCGGCCTGGAGATGATCTTGGGTTTCTGCATTTTTCTCTGCCATACTAAGGAATCTCCTTCATCACCGGAATTTTTTGTCGTTTATTAGTCGCATAATCTTTACGCAACGGATAGCCTTCAAAGCCTTCAAACATCAAAATACGTTTTAAGTCAGGGTGCTTGTTAAATTTGATACCAAACATATCAAAGACTTCCCGCTCGGCCCAATTCGCACTTTTATAGAGGTCTGATACGGTTGAGACAGACTGTCCGTCTTTTACTCTCACTTTAACACGCAATCTATGTTTGTGTTTAATTGAGTAAAGTATATAAACCAGCTCGAAACGAGGGTCTTGCGTTAGATAATCCACTGCAACGATATCCATGAGTAGATTCATCTTAAAATGATCGTCACTTTTTACAAAAGCCAGGACCTCATGAATTTTTTCTACTGGAATCTTGGCAACAGCCTGACTTTGGTCTTCAAAAAGCTCAACAGAGTTTGCAAATTTGTCTTTTAGCTTATTTAAGTCCATATTTTATAAAGAAAAGTATTGTTTTGCTCAGGGCCCTACCAAATTTTTCAGAAAGATCAAATGTTAATCTTAAATTCTTCTTTGAATTTTGATTTAAACAAGATTGTAATTGAAAAATATACTTTTTCTATATTGAATTCAACAAGTTAGACATGACAATATTTTTCTTAAAAACAAAAGCATTTTACATTTCATGAAGATAATAATTCCATAGCCTTTTGCTTTTGACTTTCTGGAACATAGATTTCGTAGCTATCTAAAAAAGTCCTAGCAGGCATTGCCCAAGTAAATCGCAATGGTTTGATTAAACAAGAGACACCTTGTTTTTCTAAAGCTTGTTTTTTAAGGCTAGAGCGAATTTCATCCCAGACTTCATCAATTTTGACCCAATTTTTAGCTTGAGAGCCTGCTTTTTGGTGATAAAATTCCAAGGCTTGACCAAGGTCATATCGAAAACCAATAAAAGTAAGGAGTAATATAATCCAATCTGCCGGTAAAAAGCTAAAGCTCATTCCCCAGAACTCAACAACGAAGAAATTAAAAATAAAAACACATGCAAAAAAAATAAAAATACTTAAAGAAAGTATCCAAATTTTATTTCTAAAAAATTTTAATAAATCAGACGCTTGAGTTTTATCTATCAAGTTTAATTGAATCGCCAATTGTTGATCATCCTTACACTTTATAAAAACCCAACGATATAATAAAACTCCAAGATACAGACAAGATAAGCAAAATATTAGATTGATATAGGAATTCATAGATAAAACATCTAAGAAGGATTTAGGCACCAAATTCGGAAAACTAATATTTAATGTATGTGGGAACAATATCATTTTACTCGCAAATAAGAAAGGCAGGGGGCCCAATGCCCAAAACGAAAGCGGCACTTTAATCAGTTTTTGAGTTTTAGTTTGATATTCTGATTTAATTTTTACTGACGTTAAACGATTGATTATATAGGATAATATTAAAACTAAGCTTGAAACAAACACTACATTTCCAATGTAGTCTTTCCACTGGAAATACCAATTTAAAATATCAAATCTACTAGAAACTAAAGAGCCTAAAATTAAACTAACTGCCACGCAGGAAATACCACGAGTAATAAAGTATTTTTCTAAAACATATCCCAAAACAACTAAAGCTATAGTTGAAAAAATAAGAACAGCAAAAGTTAAGTAAGAATAGGCTGGGTGACTGAACCAGCCCAGTTCCTTAAGTCCTGAAACCAGAGAAAATGACATAGTAAAAATAAAAATCAAACTAAATCCCACCACAAAAAGCTCAGAACGAAAGCGCCCTTTGCTAAACTCCATACACCAAGCGCGCAAAGGTGGGATGAAGCTTAAAAGAAATTGAAAAAAAATACAGGCAGATAAAAATGGTCCAACGCCTAGCTGAAATAAAGAAAGTCTAAATTCTTCTAAAGGGTCCGGTAAAAGTCCAGAAACAAAATATTGTTGAGCTTCAGGTTGTCTAAAAAAAGGTAAAGAGATCTGACTAAAAACTATTACAAGCAACATAAAGGCACCCTGAGTCCATATACGTTTTCGTAAGTCCGGTTGTTGCCATGCCCAACGAAGCCTCTGTCGAAGGGAAACTCCTTCTTTAGGTAGCTTCACATCTAAAAATTTAGGTTTGACTACAAGGTAAAAAATCAGGAGTAAAAAACTTGATATAACTAGAATAAAAGCTGAATTGTCCACATGCATTATCGTCTCCTCATTCCTAATAATGCTAATAGCTTAGACTGAAGAATGTAGGGGTTTGTTAAAAAAATAGGAAAGTTAATTTAGGATATTTCTTCTAATTTTGAGGAATAAAGAGTTTCTGGTTTAGCACGCTTAAGGTCTTGAACTTTATCCCCTCGTGCTTCAGCACTAATTTTTTCTTGCAGTTTAACAATCGCAAGCAACATTTGTTCAGGCCGTGGGGGACAACCCGGAACATAAACATCAACTGGAATGATTTCATCAATACCCTGCAGGACAGCATAATTATCGTAAAATCCCCCACAAGTGGCACAAGCACCCACTGCAATGACATATTTTGGTTCGGTCATTTGTTCGTAGATTTTTTTTAGGATGGCTGCTTGCTTATAATTAATCGTACCTAAGACTAAGAGCAAGTCGGATTGACGTGGAGAAAAACGAACAAACTCAGCTCCAAAACGAGAGATATCAAAAACCGAAGAAACCGTTCCCATGAACTCAATAGCACAGCAAGCCGTTCCAAAAGGCATGGGCCAAAGACTGTACTTGCGCCCCCAAGCGATGAGTTCGCTGATCTTGGTTGTTAGTATATTGTTTTCGCTAACTGGTTTCATATCATCGATATATTAGGTCCTATGACTTTAACATTAAATTGGATTTATTTAGCTGTATTAAAAGCAAAGAGCAAGGTCTAGATGCGAGGCGCTCGAGAAATCCTCGACTGAGTCGTACATTTAGTACGTCGAAGGAGAGGTTTCGACGAGCAACAAAGCAGATGGGCCTTACTCTTTGCTTTTAATCCCAGTCGAGGCCCCCACGCCTCCATTCATATAAAAGCCCCAAACCCAGCATAGCTAAAAATACAAACATCGGCCAGAACACAGCAGCGCCCATACCGGCCTCTTTAAATGTTTTAAGCAAGACCGCCCAGGGAAATAAAAAAACCACTTCAACATCAAAAAGTAAGAACAGCATCGCCACTAAAAAAAACTTAACAGAAAACCTTTCGCGTGCACTGCCCATACTTGGCACACCGCATTCATAAACATCTAACTTAGAAGCTGTGGGGTTTTTTGGACCAAAAGCATAAGCCAATAACAAAAAGAGGCCCGCAAAGACGATGCCCAATCCAAAGATCATCAACAATGGAGTATAGTGCTGTAAACCTTCCAAGAGTGCTTTCCTTATTTGCTAATTAACTGTGCGGATTCTTGTACAAATGTAACGATTGGCCCCCAATAAACACCTAACACAACAGTCGCTAAACCTAAACTTGCAACCACACCCGGAAAAACAAACCCTTTAAGTCCAAGCGATTTATCATCTTCAGGTTCGTCAAAGTACATGTGTTTTACTACACGCATATAATAGTATAGACTAACAACGCTATTTAACATACCAATCACAGCTAGCCAATAAAGCTTTGCTTGTATGACTGACATGAATAAATAAAACTTACCCACAAAACCAAAGGTCGGAGGTAACCCTACCAAAGATACCATAAATACCATCATGAGCAAGGCTATCAAAGCCCCACCTCCACTACGCTTCGCTAAACCTTTAAAAGCCGTCAATTCCTCAGAGCCAGTTGCATTGATCACAATAATGGCGACAGCAAAGGCTCCCATATTCATAATAAAATAAGCTATCAGATAAAAAAGCACTCCTTGCAGAGCCAAGCTGCTGAGGGTCGCTGCCGCAATCAACATATAACCTGCATGCGCAATCGAAGAATAAGCCAAAAATCGTTTGGTATTATTTTGTTGAATAGCAAGGAAGTTTCCCACCGTCATGGTTAATACAGCCAATACCGCCATCAAACCTGTGATATCGAGGTACTTAAGAGGGGTAAAAATTCCGGTTTCTGGATTAAACTGAGCCAAGGCCGTATAAGTAAAGCGTAATAAAATGGCAAAACCGGCTGCTTTAGGGCCTACAGAAAGAAAAGCTGTCACAGGTGTGGGAGCTCCTTGATAAACATCGGGCGCCCACATATGAAAAGGCACGGCAGAAATTTTATAACCAAACCCTGCAAGAGTCATTACAAGACCGACAAACAATGCAATTCTTCCGGTTCCCACTGGATTATTCACAAGAAATTTTTGTATTTCTAGGACATCAAGCGTTCCGGACACTCCAAAAATAATCGATAGCCCGTAAATCATGATACCACTGGCCGTTGCTCCATAAAGAACGTATTTGAGAGCCGCTTCTGAAGACTTACGCGATTTCTTTAAATAGCCCACGATAATATAAGATAGGATACTGACCATTTCCATGGCCAAATAGATCATCAATAAATTATTGGCTCCGGCAAGTACAGGCATACCCAAGGTAATACCTAATATCAAAATCCAATACTCAATTTTAACACCCTCGAGTTCTTTAGAGTGCATACTTAAAAAAATCGCTAGTAAGGCAGAGGCTCCCGAAAATACCCTAAAAAAATCGGTAAAGGCATCGTTAGCCATCATTCCGTGAAAAGTAATCGCCTCGGGAAGCTGAACTCGCAGTGCCAAAGCAACCACAATATAGAGAACTAAGCCAACACCTGCTGTCCAAGGCGCAATCAAACGACTTTTACTAAGCTCTTTATTGAGATCTAAAATCAAAATAAGAAGCAAAGTCAGCCCAAGAATCGCCTCAGGAAGAAAGTACTGAAAACTGGCTGCATTATCCAAAACTTGCATAGTTCAAATTACTTATTTAAAAAAGTGGTTAATAAGGGAGCCCCATGCTGCCCTAAAACTTGGTTAATATTATCTAAAGAGGTCATCATCATATTAAGTATGGGTTTAGGGTACACTCCTAAGATGATAACAATAGCCGCTAATGGTAATAAGCAAAAGGCTTCTCGAGCGGTAATATCTGGGAAGTCTTTGTACTTCTCATTAACTTTACCTAGGTAAACACGCTGCAAGGTCCAAAGCATATAAGCAGCACTCAACACGACACTAGAAACGGCAATGGTCGTGAGGATAGGCCATTGTTGAAAGGAGCCTAGAAAAATCAACGCTTCACTGATAAAGCCCGAGAGACCTGGAAGCCCAATAGCTGCAAAAAATGCGACTGTGGTCCAAACGGCATAACGGGGCATAATGCTGGACATACCACCAAAACCATTGATTTCGCGATGGTGGGCTCGATCATATAAAACTCCAACAATCAAGAACAACTGAGCGGTAATCGTTCCGTGGTTAAACATTTGTAAAACCGCTCCATTTAGACCCTCACTGGTGAAAGAAGCCATGCCCAACAAAACAAAACCCATATGACTGACCGAAGAATAAGCAATTAGCTTTTTAAAGTCGCTTTGGGCCATCGCGCAAAGAGCCCCATAGATAATATTAATCACTCCTAAAATGGCGAGCCACTTAGCCATATCAACTGTAATGTCAGGAAACATCTGAAAATTAAACCGCAAGATACCGTATGTTCCCATCTTTAACAATACACCCGCCAAAATGACTGAAATCGCGGTGGGTGCTTCCACGTGCGCATCAGGTAACCAAGTATGAAAAGGAAAGACCGGTACCTTGATTGCAAAACCAATAAATAGACCTAACCAACAAATTGTCCTGGCCCATTCACTCATACCGCTCATTATTAAGCTCTGATCTTGAAGAGTTACCATATTGAAGGTACCCATATTCAAGTAGAAAGCCACCATGACCAAAAGCATCAAAACAGAACCAAACATGGTATAAAGAAAAAACTTAATGGCCGCATATTCGCGTCTGGCCCCACCCCAGATACCAATCAGGAAATACATGGGAAGCAACATCAGCTCCCAAAAAATAAAGAATAAGAAGAAATCCAAGGCCATGAAGGTGCCCATCATACCTGTTTCAAGCAGTAAAAAGAGCGCAAAGTAGCCTTTGATTTGCTTAGTGATCCCCCAACTCGCGATGATACAAATAGTGCTGATGAGGGCAGTTAAAATCACCATGGTAACAGAAAGCCCATCTAAACCAAAAAAATACTGAATCTTAAAAGCAGGAATCCAACTAAAAGGGCCTTCTTGAAACTGTATGGCGGCGCTTGTTCGGTCAAAGTCCATAAAAATTTTAATCGCTCCCGCCAAAGAAGGTAGCGTT
>JAUHYS010000271.1 GCA_030426445.1 bacterium | reverse complement strand
AGTTATTCTTAACACTGTCATCAAGCTTACTGCAAGTCTTAATTGCACGAAAGAAAACTTGATTTTCCTTATGTTACGTACCATGTATGCCCATGAAGATTAAAAACTTCTATTAAAAAAGGTCAACTTTGAAGTCAAAATTCATCACTAGTACTCATGTGAGTCTCACACGCTCACTTTCTATTTTTTCTTTTTTGGTCTTGGGGCTGATTCTACTCGACTTTAACTACTCTCTAAATAAGACCTTTACCACATACATCAAATTAAGTGCCTATTTATTGATGATTATTTACATCATTCAAGGGGCTTTTTTATTTATTTCAGAAAAAAAACGTTTTTTCTACAGCTTTGAAATTATTATTAAAGTCACCATTTTAGGGGCCATTCTGATCACCTATTCACAACCTTATCTGGCCGCAGGACTGATCATCATTGAAGAAGCTTTGCGCACCCTGCGTGCTTTTCTTCAAAATGCAAGTGTAACCCGGCTTTTAGACCGCTTGCGCACTCACCCAGCTCTTCTTTTAGCCTCCAGCTTTGCACTCATCATTGCGACAGGGACCATTTTGCTCTCCCTGCCCATTGCTACAACAGAAGGGAGGATCAATTTTTTAGATGCCCTATTTACTGCAACTTCAGCAACCTGTGTGACGGGATTAGCTGTCCAAGATACCGGCACTTTTTTTACCCATTTTGGTCAAGGGGTCATTCTGGCACTAATTCAAATTGGCGGTTTAGGCATCATGACCTTGTCTACCTCTCTTGCTTTGATTATTGGAAAACGCTTAAGCATTCGTGAACGCCTTTTCATGCAAAATGTGATTGAAGAAAACGACTCTCAGGAATTCGCGCGTATTATCCGTAATATCTTTCGCATGACCTTTATTGCCGAAGGCATCGGTGCACTCATCTTAACGGCACGTTGGTATTTCGAATTTAAAGATTTAGCTAAAGCGTTTTACTATGGGGTCTTTCATTCAGTCAGTGCCTTTTGTAATGCTGGATTTGCCCTTTTTTCAAACTCTCTCGAAAACTATCAGTCTGATCCCATCATCAACTTAACCATTACCAGCCTCATCATCTGCGGTGGGATTGGCTTTGCTGTCATCTATGGTCTTTATACACATTTTCGTGCTCCCCCTCCACGACACATGAACCTCCACCTCAAGATGACCTTAACGGTCACCGCGTTTTTACTCTTTGGTGGAATGCTATTTTGCTTTTTGGTCGAATACTCCGGCTCTCTCATCGAAAAAAGTTTCATGGAAAAAATTTGGATCTCTTGGTTTCAATCGGTAACCCTTCGAACGGCAGGTTTCAACACCCTACCCATTGGCCAACTCTCCAATGCAACGCTATTTTTATTCATGGTTCTCATGTTTATTGGAGGCTCACCGGGGTCCACGGCGGGGGGCATCAAAACAACGACCGTCGGAGTTTTATTTTCTACTCTACGCTCCATGCTAAGCGGACGAGAAGATGTCGAAAGCTTTGGTCGTTCGATTCCCTGGGATATTGTACGTAAAAGTATCTCTATTACTTTTGTCACAGGCGGTGTCGTCACCTTAGGGGTTATTTTGATGTCACTTTTTGAGTCTTTTACTCTTAGAGAAATGCTATTTGAAACAGTTTCTGCAACCGGCACAGTCGGTTTAAGTCTTGATATCACTGCAAAATTGACAAGTATCGGAAAAACAGTCATAACGGCTCTTATGTATGTGGGCAGAATTGGGCCCCTCACCATTGCATTCTTAATTGGAACAGAAGGGTCTAATAAGGGATATTATTTCCCTACCGGAAAAATTATTGTAGGATAATTAAGTTAAGACAGAATCATTTATAAAGGTAAAGGGCCGCTAAAATTATCCGGATGCGAGGCACTCGATAAAGCCTTGACTGAGTCGTACCTTAAGTACGTCGCAGGGAAAGGCTTTGAGAGTAACAAAGCAGATGGGTGGTTTGAGTGGCCCGAGGATGGCTTTATGTCACAGATAGCAGTTATAGGCCTCGGAACTTTTGGCTACAAATGTGCCACCACTTTGGCTTCCATGGGAGCAGAAGTTATCGCATTAGATCTCAATGCAGCCGTTGTGGACGATATTAAGGAAAGAGTGCAGCACGCTGTAGTTGCAGACTCCAATGACGAAAAAGTCCTTCGGTCCATTGGCATTTCCGATGTCGATGCAGCCATCAACGCCATCGGGGAAAATATCGAAGTCAGTATAATGACTACGGTCATTTTACGAAGGTTAGGCGTCAGCAAAATTATTGCACGTGCTATTTCACCCACCCACGCAGAAGTCCTGCGCGAAATTGGAGCCAGCCGGGTCATTCAAATCGAGGAACAAATGGGTGAGCAGGTCGCTCGTAGTTTGGTTGCTTCTAATGTCTTTCAACATATTTCATTTCCCTCGGGTTACAGCCTAATCGAAATGGGAGCACCTCGATCTTTTATTGGGCGCACCCTCCGCGACCTTCATCTAAGAAAAAATTATGGAGCACTTTGTGTTGCCATTCAACGCAAAGTCGCTGCAATTGATGACAAAGGGCATTCATTGATGAAAAACCAAGTCCACCCCGCTCCAGACCCAGGGGATAAAATCCACGAAAACGATATTTTGGTTCTTGTTGGTGCAGAATCCGGCATCAATCAAATTCTGGAGTTAAGATGAAAAACTGGAGTATTGCCAAACGGATTCAACTCTCACTTATGACAGCTATTGGCATGGTATTAATTATTGGTTTTCTCTCTTTTTTTTATATATATTCTAGTTTAAATTTGAACTACTTCAAGTATTTGTTCTTCTACAACTCATTTTGTGTGTGTGTGTGTGTGTGTGTGGCTCACAATATCTCTCTTTATAAGTAAGTGAATAACTTATTTTCAAATATGCTTTGCGTTCTTTTCAACTTCTCCTTCTTATTCATCGTTTTTTATTTCACTTTTTTTTTAAATTGAAACTGTACTGTTTTGT
>JAUHYS010000020.1 GCA_030426445.1 bacterium | reverse complement strand
CGCGTATTCCCGACCAGCGCGCCCAGCGTCAGATTGATGCCCCCGTTGGCGGACGAGCCTGTGAGCTTGCGATTGCCGCCGGTTCCTTCCGCGCCGCGGTTGCGCAAAAAGGCGCTGACGCCGGCTGAGAGCGAACCGGTCAGGCTCACCTCATAGACCTTGGCGTCAATGAGCACCTGGCGCGGCGGGAAGTCGAGCTGTTGCAGCGTCTTGCGAATGACCTCCCATTCCTGAGCGGTCGCCTGCACGACGATGAGATTATTGACGAAATCGGGGACGATGCGGATGCCGCGCTCATCAGCGGTCGAACTCGCCGATTCGCCCAGCGTTGCGCCGGTTTCGTCGCCTGCCGCCGGGGCCACCTGCGGCGCGGCATAGGTTCCGGGCAGGCGAATCACACCGCCTCCCATACCCATTCCCATTCCCATACCAAGGCCAGCACCGGCTTCGCCTTGATTTTCGGCAGATTTCTCAATGGCTTTCGCGGTTTTTAATTGAGTAAGTTTGCGTAAATCGACTCTCTCTAAACGGCTGAGCTCAAAGATTTCTTTTTTGATCTCTTCGGGCATGGAAATATTTTCTATAAGAAATTTAGCGAGATCGATTCCGTATTGATTAAAGTCATCATGGATGACTTCATGCACGGCTTGTGAAAGCTCATTGAGTTTGGCGGCAAACATTTCGGCCGTAAATTGGCTTTCCCCAACAGTGTCACTAAAACGTGTCACCACCAAGCTGCGCAATTGGCCAGTGATGTCCTCGGTATTAAAATAACCTGCAGTACCCAAAATTTCTTGAACAAACTTTTTAGCATCCGTGACCTTAAAAGCATAGGTACCAAAGGAGCGCACCTCAAACATCCCAAAGCGCGGGTCATTTAAAATAATCGGGCTTTTAGTACCCCACTTTTGATCGGTAAATTGTTTTGTATTAATAAAGTAGACTTCAGCCTTAAAGGGACTGTTAAAACCGTATTTCCAACCTTTGAGAGTTGTTAAAAGAGGAAGGTTCTGAGTCGTCAATTCATAGCGCCCTGGAGAAAAAATATCGGCAATTTGACCTTCGTTGACAAAGACTGCGACTTGACTTTCGCGTACCGTTAACTGAGCACCATTTTTGATTTCCTTTTGATGTCGCTCAAAGCGCCAAGCAATGGTGTCTTGTGTGGGGTCAACCCATTCAATAATATCAATGAGTTCGCCTTTTAATTTATCCCAAATTCCCATAAAAACTCCTATGAAAAAATTCTATATTTGTTTCAAGTTTTTGTTTGATTTCTTAAGTGTAACACGAAGTTAAGATGACACGACAATCAAAATAGTATTTAGGCACCTTTCCCTGACCATGGATTACCAAGACTTCTTCTATGTAGCAATAAAAAAGCCCTACCATTTGGTAAGGCTCAAGCTAAAACCTAACTTAATAATAAATGAGCTTTAAATATTTTCGTATTCAATGGTTTCCGTAATGAGGAAGTCCGAAAAAGCATTATTACCATAACCACTCGCGTCACAAGCTTTTATAAAAGCTTATCTTTTATTAATGGACACTGGCACCAGTATCTGAGACTATAGCTTACTTTTTATCAAGCTCATTTTAATCATTCAATTTATGATAAAGGATTTTTGTGCCAAAAGTAGAAACCAAACAAAAAAAGGAAGAAAAAGTTCTCTGTTTATTTCATGCCAACTGTGTGGATGGTGCGGCCTCTGCTGCAGTGATCAAAAAAAAATATCCCGAAGCAAAACTTTATCCCATGAATTATGGAGAACCCATTCGGGCTGCGATTAAAAATCGTAAATTATTTGTGGTTGATTTCAGTTTTGATGAAAGCACTTTTCAATCTCTTCAAGAGAAGGCAAAAGAAATTTTTTGGTACGATCATCACAAGACTGCCATACCTACTCAAAAAAAACTTGGCTGGGGTGTGATGGATTTAGATGAGTCAGGCGCCACACTCACTTGGAAGCAGGAATTTCCCGATAAGCCGCTACCTAAAATATTAAAATATGTCCGAGATAAAGATTTATATTTATGGGAGCTTCCGGATTCGAGAGAAATCAGCATGTATCTCCGGCTTGTCACGGGCATTACCAACCCTTCAAGCGATGTTTGGAAAAAGTTTTTAAGCCCAATTAAAGATTCCGAATGGAAAAAAATGATCGAGCAGGGTCGCTTGGCTTTAGAGTTTCAAAAAAAGACTTTGCAACAGGGCCTTAAAAATTCTTTTGCGATTCAATTTCATGGCCATAAAACTTTAGTCGTTAATTGGAACTTAGAGGCCAGTGATATGGGAGAATATATTTATACCGAAAAAGGTTATGAAGTAGCTCTCATGTTTTATTATACAGGCAAAGAATGGAATTTTAGTTTGCGATCTGACAAAGTCGATGTCAGTGAAATTGCCAAAAAGTATGGTGGGGGCGGCCACCCCGGGGCTTCGGGTTTTCGACAAAGCAATTTAGACTTTTTATTTAAGATGCAAAAAAAACCGCAAGGCAAATAACCCAGCGCTTTCTTTTTAAAAATAACTCAAATTTTATAACTGAAACTTTTTTACGGCCTGCAAATGCTCTTCGTAGGTTTTAGAAAAATAATGACTGCCATCCCCTTTGGAAACAAAGTATAGGTATTCTGTGCTTGCAGGATTCAACGCCGCTGCCAGACTTTCCTTGCCAGGAGAGGCAATGGGACTTGGAGGCAAACCAGAGTGAACATAAGTATTATAGGGGTGAGGGTTTTGCATATCACTCTTGCGAAGATTTCCATCAAAGTCCTTTAAACCATAAATCACGGTCGGGTCGGTTTGCAAAAGCATGCCTTTTTTAAGCCGATTATGAAAAACAGAGCTGATGATTCTACGCTCGGATGCCTGACCGGTTTCTTTTTCGATAATAGAAGCTAGAGTCACCACTTGGGGAATGGACCATCCCATTTCTTTTGCCTGAGTTTTCATCTGCTCATCAAAGTTTTTTTCAAAGCTCTCCAACATTTGGCGAAGTAAAAAATCAAGACTGGTATTGCGATCGTAATCATAAGTTGCTGGATACAAGTACCCCTCTAAACTGATGGCTTCAAAGGGTAGCACTTTTAGCAATTGAGGGTCGTTCATTTTTTTTTGGACTTCTTCCAAACTGGCCAGTTGAGTGTTTGCAATCGCCTGAGCAATTTGATCAAAGTTATAGCCCTCCGGGATCACCATTTTGTGAACAAAGCGTTCACCTTTTACTAATTTATCGATGATTTTAGCAGCCGTGATATTGGCTTCAAATTTATACTCACCAACTTTAATTGATTTTTCCGCCTTTTTAAGTTTGGCCAAAATACTAAAAGACCAGGCGCTACGAACCAATCCCAATTTTTCCAAGTCATAAGCCACTTGAGACATCGAAGACCCTTTGGGGACCAAGAGTATACCCCCGTTGCCATAAGCACTCCACTGCCAGTTGAGATAGCTATAGCTTCCCAGTACCGACAAAATCAAAATAACAAGTAGGCTTATCCAAAATTTTTTCATATTCTTATCCCAAAGCAGTCTAATCTAAACTCTTTAACTGCGCTAAATAATCTTCAAGCAGAACTTGCGCAGCCAGTGAATCGATTTTGTCTTTTGCATTTTTTTTTGAGATTCCCATTTCTTTTAGCCTTTGCTCTGCTTCAAAACTGGTCAGGCGTTCATCCCATAGAATGACTTTTAATAAAAGGTTTTGTTGCTCTGCAAGCTTTTCCAGGTTTTTAGCCAGATTTTCAGAACGTTTTGCACTTTCTCCAGTTGATCCATCCATATTTAAAGGAAGACCAATCACGATTCGAAAACAGTTTTCTTGTCTTAAAATTTCAATCAGATCATTCACTAATTTGCTTTTATGAATGTAGGGCAAAACAGGCAGCATACGCGTGGTCAGCCCAAGCTCATCACAGATGGCAAGTCCCACGCGCTTGGTTCCCGGGTCCACGGCAAGGGTTTTATAATTTATTTCTGAATTCATTTTACTTGATCTTTAGTAGGATAAAGTTTTTTACTCTTTACTGCATCATTTTTTTGGACAAGAGCAAGGCATTTTGTTTTATACATCGCTAATATGAGTAAGCCTAATAAAAAACCCGTGCGTTTACACCTTAAGGTGAAAGGTCGTGTGCAAGGAGTTTATTACCGGGCGTGGACCCAAGAAACGGCACAAAATTTAGGGCTCACCGGATGGACACGTAATTTAGCCGATGGCAGTGTCGAAATCATGGCAGAAGGCCCTCGCGATGTCCTGGAGACTTTTCTTAACCAATGTTATCAAGGCCCGGTGCGGGCTCAGGTCAAAGAAATTCTTTCCAGTTGGGAAAAGCCACAATCAAAATCACAAACTTTTGAGATACGCTATGGTGCTTAAAGTCGCTCATAGCTTGCTAAAATAAAAAACTACTGAAGAACTCTTCAGTTTCTGCAGTAAAATGAAAAAGAACATGAACAAAATAAATCGAATCATATTCTTACTACTTTTTTTAAGTCTAGGCTACGATCGCTCGGGCTATAGCCAGTCAAAGATTGCTTCGCAACTCTATCCCGGCCAAATTTTAAAGACTCCGGTGGGAAGCAAAATTATTTTAGAATCGCATCGAGTCCTCTATTGGCCCCAGCAGGGACCGGTTATCTTAAAAAACAGCCAGGGTCAAGAGCTCGCCCGTGCGGACCTTAGCTCACCCGCCCTCCAGGAAAACAAAGCTGATAACTCCGAACTCATCGAAAGTGATCTGGGCAGCCAAGGCAGCAAAAAATCTTATTTAAAAGGTAGAAAAGACCCCAGAGGCAAGGCCTTTCGTGAAAAAGCCAACTCTCAGGAGAGCGAAAAAAACAAGACTCAAAATACGGAAAGTAACGTGGCAGGCGTCCGCGTTATCGAGACTCTTTATCCCAATCAGGCAAAAAAACTTACTTTTTATTGGAGTTCGGGTATTGAGGAAGTCCACTTTGACAGACGAGGGAGTTTTCTGAGTGCCAGCACTGCAAAAAAAATCGGGCCCTTTGATTATCAGCTAGAACAATGGATGGAAGGCTCTTACCAAAGGCGTTTTAAGCAAAGCCAGGGCGAAGTCCGCACGACTTACGATACCCATGACAATTCCATCCGCCTAGAGTTCTTTAATGCCCAAGGTCAAGCAGTCTCCCGCTTTTCTTGCCTGGAAATTTGTCGTAAGATTTAAAGACAAAATTAATTAAACTTAATCGTCGCTAGAAACTTTTGAAAGGGTCGAGCATAAAGATCAAATTGATCAGCCGGAAAACTTGCGGTTAAATTAACCGCGGTTTGATCTTTAATGAAACTAACCTGAATTTGTTGAACCTTTTGACCCGGCTGGATATTTTGAATGCCTTCTTGGTTTTCGCCCATCATTTGTTTGATGGCCTCTAAATCCCAAACACAGACCATTTGCATGGCGGGAAGCCCTGCAATTTTGATTTCTCTTTCATCCAGAATTTGAAAATTTTGAATCCCGCGTGCTTTGACCGCTTCTTTAATTTTAGCAAAATAAGTTTGAAGATCCACAGCTTCAGCCAATTGCTCTTTTGTACAGATCACATTGGGGCGAACATTTTTGTCGGTTGAAGGGATAGTTAAGGTCACCATGCCTTGGTCTTGCCAGCTAGAAGGGATTTCACACTCCATGTCATTAAGTACAATCTTGCCCATTTTTCGAACTCCTTTTTAATTTAGTCTATACATTTGTAACACGCCCTGGCATTCTACGCCAAGTATTTAATCGGTCATTCAAGCCTCAAGAGTTGTTTATTCGTTCTTTATACGTCCAGATTTCTGACATTAAGCGCATTGCCTTCGATAAATTCACGCCGAGGCTCCACCTGATCCCCCATTAAAACCGTAAAAATTTCATCGGCTTCGACCACATCATCAACTTTAACTTGCATGAGCGTCCGTGATTGTGGGTCCATCGTAGTTTCCCAAAGTTGGTCGGGATTCATCTCACCCAAACCTTTATAGCGCTGAATATACTGACCTTCTCGCCCATTTTCTAAAATGGCGTTTTTAACCTCGCGCAAGGATTGACAGTTTTTGGTCCCTTTTTTTAATTTAAGTTCAAAAGGCCCTTGGCCCAGTTCTGCAAAGCTACTTTGTATTTTTTTGAGCTGCTGCACTTCAGGAGATTCTAAAAACTCGTTATCGATCACAGTCAGGCGCTTCATCCCATTATAATGAGAATGATACAAGAGACGTTGGCTGCTGTGTTCTTCGTCTTTTTCGGTCTCCAACTCAAAATTTTGCAGTTCGGGATAAAAACGCGCTAGGTATTCGGCTAAACGGTCTGACTCTTGATCGAGTTTTTTCTGATCCTTGAGTGTATTGAGATCAAAGTTTGTTGCCAAAATCATAGCATCTACAATACGCGGGTCCGCTTTTTTATGAATTTTTTGCAAAGTTTTGTCGTATTGGATGAGTTCTGAAGTAAGTTTTTCTAAATTTTTTCCGGAAATTTCCTGCTTTTTATTGGATAGTTGCGCATCGGAGACTCCTAATTCGACAAGATAGCGCTCGAGGGTTGCTTCGTCCTTAATATACTTTTCGCTTCTGCCTTTTTTGAGCTTATATAAAGGAGGTTGAGCAATGTAAAGGTAGCCACGCTCCACAATCTGTGGCATTTGTCGGTAAAAGAAAGTCAGCAATAGCGTACGAATATGCGCACCATCGACATCCGCATCGGTCATGATAATGATTTGATGATAGCGAAGTTTTTCTATGTTGAATTCCGTTTCGCCTATACCGGTCCCCATAGCGGTAATTAAAACGCGAATTTCCTCCGAGGTCAGCATCTTGTCGTAGCGTGCTTTTTCGACATTGAGAATTTTTCCTTTTAAAGGAAGAATCGCCTGATTACGGCGGTCTCGACCCTGTTTAGCAGAACCTCCGGCAGACTCACCCTCTACGATGTAAAGCTCGGCATGCTGCGGGTCTCTTTCCTGACAGTCGGCCAGCTTTCCTGGGAGGGATCCCACCTCCAAGGCATTTTTACGGCGCACCAAATTGCGAGCATTACGAGCTGCAATACGGGCTCGCGCAGCATCCACGACCTTATTACCGATCTTTTTGAGTACGGCTGGATTTTCTTCAAAAAATTGGCTGAGTTTTTCGTTAAGAACGGTTCGAACCAGGCTTTCGACCTCGGAATTACCCAATTTACCCTTGGTTTGGCCTTCGAATTGAGGGTTGGGAATTTTTACCGAAATCACAGCTGTCAAACCTTCGCGAATGTCCTCCCCCTCCAGGCTATCACCTTTCATGGCCTTTAACAGGTTGGCCTTTTGTAAATAGGCATTCACGGTACGGGTGAGAGCAGATTTAAAGCCGGTGACGTGAGTTCCTCCATCAATGGTGTTTATATTGTTAGCAAAGGAAAAAATCTTTTCGGCATAGCCTTCGCTCCACTGGGCAGCAATTTCCACCACACATTGGTCTTTTTCGGCTTCGATATAAATCGGCTTTTTATGTAAAGGGACTTTCTTTTGCGAAAGGTGTTCGACAAAGCTGACAATCCCCCCATCGTATTTGAATTCGTGAGATTTATCACTGCGCTCGTCTTGAATAATAATAAAAACACCTCGATTGAGAAAAGAAAGTTCACGCAATCGGTTGCTTAAAATATCAAAACTGTATTCAGTGGTCTCAAAGATTTTATCATCAGGCTTAAACCAAATCTTGGTGCCATTTTTTTGAGTTTTTCCTGTCATTTCTAAAGGTTTTTGTGGAACCCCGCGTTCGTAGCGCTGATGGTGGACTTTGCCGTTTCTTTTGATTTCTAAGTCCAGTTCTGAGGAAAGCGCATTGACACAGGACACCCCAACGCCGTGCAATCCACCGGAAACTTTATAAGCGCTGTTTTCGAACTTACCTCCGGCATGCAATTTGGTTAAAACCACCTCGGCAGCCGAGACCTTTTCGGTTGGATGAATGTCCACAGGGATCCCGCGACCGTTGTCTTCGACAGTAATCGAATTATCGATATGGATGGTCACCTGAATCTTATCGCAATGGCCCGCCAAGGCCTCGTCAATGGCATTGTCCACGACCTCATAAACCAGGTGATGTAGACCCGGTGAAGCGGTGGAACCAATGTACATAGCCGGACGCTTACGAACCGCGTCTAGACCCTCTAGAACCTTAATGCTACTGGCATCATAACTTGCAGAAACTTCTGACTTTTTTTGTGTTGCAGACAAAGGGAACCTCCGTTGCTAAGCCCCTCAAATAAGCACTATTTCAATACGCCTTTCTAGCACATCGCATCGATTATTGTAAAGCCCGCGATTAAGCCTTTTTCATCGCTTCAATCAATATCTGTGCGACCTCGGGACGCGTAAATTCTTCGGGAGGAACTTCCCCATTGGACAACATTTCTCTAACCTTAGTACCGGAAAGAAAAATCCGCTCTTCGGGTGAACTTGGCGAAGTTTTATTACTGGCCATACCTTTGGTACGCTTGCAGTAAAAAGCGTGTTCAAATTTAAGTGGAATAATCCCGATTTCCTCAATCTCAAATTCGTCAAAGATCTTTTGGGCATCAAAGGTGCCGTAATAATTACCCACTCCAGCGTGGTCTCGACCCACAATAAAATGAGTGCAACCATAGTTTTTTCTGACTAAAGCATGAAAAATCGCTTCACGGGGCCCTGCATAACGCATCGCTGCGGGAAAAACAGACAGAAAAGTTCGGTCTTCTGGAAAATATTTTTCCAGCAAAACATTATAGCACTTCATCCGGACATCCGCAGGAATGTCATCTGATTTGGTTGCCCCGACTAAAGGGTGCACCAGCAAGCCATCGACCATTTCCAAGGCGCATTTTTGCAAATACTCGTGGGCACGGTGAATAGGATTACGGGTCTGAAAACCCACAATGGTCTTCCAACCTTTATCTGCAAAGATTTTTCTGAGCTGAGCTGGGTCATGCCGTGTTTCTAAAAAATCGACATAGGCCACGCGATTTAAGACTTGTACTTTTCCTGCTAGGTAGACCTCTCCTTGAGCAAAGAGCGCCGCCACACCTGGATGCGCAGTGTCCTCTGTGCGATAAACTTGCTTGGCTTCGCTATTTTTATCGTAGTTGTATTTTTCTTCTAAAGTCAGAATCGCTAAGACTTCCCCTTCGTGAGTCTGCAGACTGATCTCGGAACCCACTTTTAAAGGTTCGGCTTTTTCCTTGGAAGTGCTTAAAGTAATAGGCAAAGGCCAAGGCAAGCCATTGCTCAGTCGCATTTTTTCTAAAACCGACAGATAATCTGCTTGATTCATAAAGCCATCCAAGGGGGAAAGGGCTCCACAAGCCATCATATCCAAATCACTCATTTCGCGTTCGCTTAAGGTGATAATCGGTAAACCTTTGGCTTTTTCTAGCAATTCACTGCGTTTGCTTTCTTCAACCATACAATTGATTAGTTGACCTCCATGGGGGTCGAGGGGGAAATGCATTTTTATGTTCTCCTTAAAATATATATTTTACTTGAGCTTTAGATAAGAAGTTTTTTTCTATACCCATTTTGCTCTACATTTTGCTTTCAATGTTTCTTAGTAAAGTTCTTTGGGCTTTTAGAAAGTGCCCAGATGCGAGGCAGAGGAGATATTCAATCAGGAGTCGTACCTTGAGTACGTCGAGTGATTGAATATGGACTCCAACAAAGCAGATGGGTGCTTTATGAAAGCCTTTACTAAAAACCGCCAGCGATGGCAGGTACTATAGATAGTTCATCCCCATCTTTTAGGCTGGTGGATTCCTGATCCATGAAACGAATATCTTCGTCATTGACATAGAAATTAATAAAGCGGCGTAGAGCACCCTTTTCGTCATAGATACGCTCATGAATACCCGGAAATTGTTTTTCTAAATTGGCTAATGCCGTTTTAACATCACTGCCTTCGATAGAGACTTCGGATTGATTGGCGGTGAGTTTTTGTAGAGGTGTGGGAATGCGAATAGTAATAGGCATGTTTTTCTCCTTAAACGAGTTCTTGTTCTAATTTTAACTTTCTTTCTGCAAAATCCTTTTTGGATTCATCCCAATAAAAAAGGCTGGCTCCTTGGGTCTTTCCTTTATCGACCCCAATCACTAAAAAGCTAATATTAGGGTCATTGGGTTCGCCCCAGGGGCAGGCCATGGCTTTATCTTCTTCGGAAAAATAAACCCCGTGATCGGGATGAGAATGGTAGTAAATTTTAACTTCAAAGTCTTTATCTGCGGCCTCTTTTTCGACGATTTTGACTTCAGCAGGGTCCATGAAATAAGCGGTATTGGCTTTGCGCGGGTAACGCTCGGGGTCTTTGAGATGTAATTCATCCTGAATATTTTTAATGGGGAAAACTCCAATAGCTTTGTTAATTCCCTTTGGACCAATGACCATCCCACAGGTCTCATTGGGATAATCTTTTTCGGCATGGTGAATCATCATGTCCATGACGTAGCTTGTTATTTGTAAATCCTTCATAGTTATATTCAAACGCCCCCTGACCCCCTCTTCGTCTCAAGAGGGGGGATTATGAATCCTTTAAATCGGTATATACCTGTCTCCACTATCACATAATATGGTTACGACAACCCCTTCTTTGAGTTTTTTTGCCATTTCTAGGGCAGCCCAAACATTGGCTCCGCTGGAATGCCCCACAAAAATCCCTTCTTCCCGAGCTAGGCGATCGGCCATGTCATAGCCGTATTCGGTCTGGACTGGCATGACTCCGTCTAAGCCCTCCGGGTGGTAAATCCCAGGTACGATGGAAGATGCCATATGTTTGAGACCCTCCAAGCCATGTAGGGCCTCTGCAGGCTCCGCAGCCCAGGTCTGGATTTTAGGGTCGTAATCTTTGAGCCGCCGCGAAACTCCCATGATGGTCCCGCTGGTACCAATGCCAGTAATAAAATGCGTCACACGTTTTTCGGTCTGATGATAAATCTCCGTGCCAGTGGTGTCGTAATGCGCTTGAGGATTAAAGGGATTATTATATTGATTGGGCATAAAGTAGTAATCGGGGTTTTCCTCTTTGAGTTTTTGCGAAAGCCGAATCGCCCCATCACTGCCTTCCATTGCAGAGGAATAGGTGAGCTTGGCTCCAAAGGAAAGCGCAATATCTTTACGTTGTTGGCTAACATTTTCGGGAACCACTAGCTCCACCTGATAGCCCAAAGAAGCACCAATCATGGCATAGGCCACACCGGTATTGCCACTGGTGGGATCCATAATGACTTTGTCTTTAGTGAGTTCTCCGGATTGAATGCCTTCCTGAATCATGCGATAGGCAGGCCGGTCTTTGATCGAGCCACCGGGATTAAAGAATTCGGCTTTGGCATAAACTTGAACGGATGAAGGCAGTTCTCGAGTGACCTCATTTAAGCGTATGAGGGGAGTGTTACCAATTTTCTCAATAATGGAATGAATCATCCGGCGATAATATTCATCTCAATGGGTTCGACAGTGAGACCTCGGGAGCGAAAATATTCGATGGCTTCGCCTATTTTTTCTTCTTCTCCTTCAAGTTCTAGGGCAATCAAACCCACCGAATCATTGACAGAGGCACTGCGGATATTAAAACGGATCCGATATTTGTCATACATATCGCAGATAATGGCATCGGTCACGGTTTCAGTCGGAAAAGTCAGGTAAACTTTACGTTTCACTTGCTCGGCCATGAAAAACTCCTCATTTTGTTTATCTTGATTTATTGGATCTAAATTCTGTGAAGAAATCTTAGCAAAGCTCTTGAGAGATAGCCAGTGTTTTCGTCTCAACTCTTGTTTCTAAATAAGATTATTTTAAGCTTTTTTAAAAGCCTGACATTAAACATTAGTCTGGATAATCTTCATAACCGGGAAGACTTTTTAATGGCAATTTTTCGGAATGCTCAAAATGCCCTTTAGCAGGCACGTAATTAAGCTCTAATCGAATACCTTCTAGGTCTTCAAATAACACGGAATAATAACCAGGGGCCCAAGGCCCTTCCTCAGGTGGATGAATCACTTTGATTTTATTTTTTAATAAAAATTCATATAACTCATCTACATCTTCTTTTGACCTAGCCCGAAAGCAGACATGATGTAATCCAATACGGCGGTGATCAAACTTTTTTTGGCGATTTTCTTCAGAAGAACGCGTTATTGCAACGGCAGTCCTTCCTCCAATCATATATAGCATATTAAAAGCCCGAACCACAGGGGTCATTCCCATAAAACCCAATACTTTTTCATAAAAAGGCATGGACTGCTGAAGGTCATTCACCGTTAATTGAATATGGGCAACTCCATTGATTTCCATAAGACATGCTTTCTAAAATATTTCTATGTGGCCGCTGCTGGATTTCGTTTTTAATGATGCAATTTTTGATAGACCTCATCAAACTCACGAATTTTAGCATTGATCGTAACAGGGTCCCCACACTTGCCAACCAGGACTTCCATGGTTTTGAGGCCATTTCCGGTAATACAAAGGACAATTCTTTCATTTTTGGGAATCCGGCCTTGTTCAATCAGCTTTTTGGCCACTCCAACCGTCACTCCACCTGCGGTCTCGGTAAAGATCCCTTCAGTCTCGGCTAAGAGCTTCATCGCATCCACGATTTCTTCATCATTGATATCTTCTCCCCAGCCTCCACTTTCGTGCATAACCCGAGCTGCATAAAATCCGTCCGCAGGATTTCCAATCGCGAGTGATTTGCAAATCGTATCCGGCTGTTGAGGTTTAAAAAGATCCCAGCCATTTTTAACTGCAGTGGTAATCGGAGAACAACCCGTGGCTTGAGCTCCGTAAATTTTGGCCGTGTTTTTTTCAATAAGGCCCACTTTGACCATCTCGTTAAAGGATTTCCAAAGTTTGGTAATCAGAGAACCGCCTGCCATCGGAGAAACCACATGCTGAGGGGTTTTCCAATTAAGTTGCTCTACGATCTCGTAACCCATAGCCTTGGAGCCTTCTGCATAAAAGGGGCGGATGTTAATATTAACAAAGGCCCATTTGTATTTGGCGGCAATTTCGCTGCAGAGGCGGTTGACTTCATCGTAAGTGCCTCGAATACCTACCAAGTTGGTTCCAAACACCAAGGTTCCTAAAACTTTCCCTTGCTCCAAATCATGAGGGATAAAAATGAAGCTTTCTAAACCTGCCGAAGCCGCATGGGCTGCGACTGAATTGGCTAAATTGCCGGTGGAAGCACAGCCCACGGTCTTAAAACCAAATTCTTTTGCTTTGGAAATCGCAACCGAGACCACTCGATCTTTAAAAGAAAGGGTTGGGTAATTAACCGCGTCATTTTTAATATAGAGCTCTTTGACTCCTAAGGCTTTAGCAAGGTTATCGGCCTTGACTAAGGGAGTATAGCCCACTTGAGTACCGACTGTAGGCTCGCCATCTAAAGGAAGTAACTCTTTATAACGCCACATATTGGCTTCGCGAGAGAGAATTTTTTCTCGACTTATTTCTTTTTTGATGGATTCATAATCGTAGATGACTTCCAAGGGACCAAAGCAAAATTCACAAACGTGAATCGCAGAGGTCGGGTATTGATGGTGACATTCGCGGCACTCGAGGCCTTTGACTAGTGACATATTTTTAGAACTCCTTATAAAAATTTCTATAATAACTCAAAATCAGAGGCTTTTTAAAAGTGCTCAGATGCGAGGCGCCCGATGAAATTTCGACTGAGTCGTACTGAAGTACGTCGAAGGAGAAATTTCTGAGAGCAACAAAGCAGATGGGTACTTTTTAAAAGCCTCCCTGAAAATGTTTTTCGATGCTAAAATAGCGCTCCCCCTTGTCACAAAAAATCGTGAGCACTTTTTTATCGGGGCCCAACTCTTTGGCAATTCGCGAGGCCACACAAAAATTGGCTCCCGAGGAAATGCCTCCCAAAACGCCTTCACTCAGAGAAAGCTTTTTGGAAAACTCAAAGGCCTCCTCATCCGTGACTTTTTCGATGCGATCAACTAGATCTAAATCTAAAATCTCCGGAATAAAGCCTGCACCAATGCCCTGAATTTTATGCACAGCCGGTTTTTCACCGGATAATACGGCTGCCCCTGCTGGCTCCACAGCCACCACCAAGCAATCGGAATTTTTAGCTTTGATGGCCCTAGCCAATCCCGTAATAGCGCCTCCGGTTCCCACACCCAAAACCAGAGCATCAATGGATTCTGGGGAAAGATCCGCAAAAACCTCGGCCGCGGTGTATTTTTGATGCGCCTCCGGATTATGTGGGTTATTAAATTGCCGTGGCATAAAGGCTCCAGGAGTCTCTTTAAAAATATCTTCTGCTCGCGTAATGGCACCGGCCATTTCCTGCTCAGCCGGAGTCAGTACGATCTTGGCTCCCATTTCTTGCATCATAAAACGTCGCTCAATGCTGTAATTCTCTGGCATCACTAAAATCAAACGATATTTTTTGACAGCACAAACAATGGCCAAACCAATGCCCGTATTGCCACTGGTGGGTTCAATGACCGTTGCTCCCGGCTTGAGTAGGCCTTCTTGCTCTGCTGCTTCAATCATGTTGAGGCAAATACGGTCTTTGATAGAGCCGCCTGGATTAAACATCTCTAGCTTTGCATAAACATCCGCACAAGGCTTAGGCAAACTTTTAGAAAGCTTGATTAATGGCGTATTGCCGATTTCAGCTAAAATGTTTTTCGAAACGGTATTTGTCATAACTCATCAAAAATAATCAAAAAAAAGCCCCTTCTGGAATTTTCAGAAGAGGCAAAACTTCTGCACTTATCTTTCCTGATGGTTATAACGATAAATAACAATCCATTAGGACGGAATTAGCACCTGCATTTTACTTGAATATATTTATTTAAGTATAAGCAGGTTGCTGTGGGTTCCAAGGGCCAGCTCCCTCCCCCACTCTCGATAAGTGACGTTGATTCAATAAATTTTAAAAAAACTAAGGTCAGGCTAGCGGTTATCCTAGCTAGTGTCAATAGTTTTGGAGGGAGTTCAATCTGGATGTTTATAAATAATTATTTAGCAGTTTTTGAAAAATTAATTTTTGACTAATTCTATTTTTTTAAACAAAATCAAATAGTTATAATGGAGAAATCTCTTTCAAAAAGCGACGGTTCTCGTCGCGTCGTCGTTTTTTGAAAATTCTTTTTATAAGTTTAAGGAAGAATAACTTTTTACCAAGAAAAGTCAAGCGGACCTTTATTTTCGACAGGCTCTGTGATGTGGGGTCTTCAGTCATCACTCAGGGAAAGAAAAGTCTACAGTTTTTATCAAGCTTAATTTAAATGATACTTTAGATTATATGATAAAAAAATAAAATACTTAATATATATCATATAGCTATTTTCGAACAAAGTAAAATTTTTAAACTGGTATATTTCTTGCTTATAATTATGCTACTATGCTGTGCATGCGATTATCTATAATAATATTATTATAGGCGCTTACTCATTTAACTTAAAACTACTTTGCTTTTAGAGAAAGGTCAAAAAATGCTCAATAACAAT
>JAUHYS010000270.1 GCA_030426445.1 bacterium | reverse complement strand
TTCTATCCAATGGGATACATCAGAATCAACCTGGTCACTTTTAGGGTTATAACTAACGCCCCCTGAAACTGAATTAGCTTCTACCCTAGTACCATCACTCAATACCGCACTACCTTGCGTGAGTTGAGGTGTAGGAGCTCTTTTTAATGCATTTCTGCCAAGAGATGCTCCATAATCTCCCAGAACAGGCACAAATGCAATTGCAGATAAACCTACCCCAGCTGCATTTCTAAAACTAAAATCATCGAATAGTTTTCCTCCAGAACAAACTAGATCTCTCAGGTCTGCTGCCTGGCCAACAAGAGGAATAGCACCTACGGCAGTCTCTGAAGCAGCGTTATAATCAGTATCATACTCTCCACAAGACCCATAAACAGCTCCATCGATCAAATCACCTAGTCCTTTTTCAGCTTGTTCTACAGCAGCAAGGTTTTGTCTATAATTCGCATGAGCTTGATTAATTTCATGTTTATCTTTTCTCTCAGCTAACAAATCTCTTTGTTTTGCTGTTGGCTTAGAGTAAATGCTTCTACTACCGTCTAACCCTTGAGGCAAAGACCCTTGATCATCGCCAAACCAAACATTGTCATTATAGGCAACAGGACCATTTCCACCTTGACCTCTTGTCGTTACAAGAGCTAGCCCACCAGTTCCATAAACTTCTTTTGGGCTTGAAAGTGGATTTTCATTTTTTATTAATGATCCATATTTTTGCTCTGATAACTGACCTAATGTCACTGTGTCACTTTTAACAGCAGTATCAACCAAAGCTTGTGGCTTTTTGATATTCTGAAAGCCCTGACTTTTTTTATACGAATTTTCGTTTGCTTGTTGATTAGAATCGACTGAGCTTGAAACTTCAGAAGGCAAACTTTGGCTGTTTATATTTGATGTAGCTTCCTGAAACTTGTTATCTATAAATTTAATTCCTCTATTGATGAAATTTTCTATGCTTGACATTTTATGAATCTCCTTATCCGAAGAAGTTATAGTTTTATTTTATTATACCACCCTGCCTTTAAGAAAAAGCAAAAATCGTACCAAGTACCCTCAAAAACTTAACCCTATGATTTTAAATGGACTTTAATTACTTTATAATAACGTTTCACAACGTTTTGATGTTTCGAGTACCCGAAAAAGTGATCGACATAAAAATATTGAGGAGAACAGTCCCCAACTTTTTGCCCCCAACTTTTTTATAGAAGTTCAAGACATAACCAACAGTGAGAAAGATAAAAAAACTAAAGTAAAATGGGTCCAATCGCTTGAATTAAATGGAATTGAAGCTACGAGAAAACTCAGAGCTTTTAATGACGAAGTTTTAAAAGGAGAAAAGAAAATCCAAGAGTAAACTAACTATATAAAATTTAATGAATTATTTTACTCCGTCTGGAGCTCTGCTGTCATGGTTTTAGATAGATAAAAAAAATCCCCGCTCTAACTATTTTAAAGTTGGAGCGAGGCCACAATCGAAAAAGGGGGAGACGATAGGTTTATGTACGTGTCAATATCAAAAAGGTTTTAAATAGATAAAAAAAAATTAATTAGATTTCAAATTTTAAAAACAAATTCTTTAAACGCGCTAAGTAGCTAGTTTTGCTTCTAAAAATTCGCAGGATTTAGGCGCCATACCCTTATCTAATTCTTCGCAAGAACTTTCCTGAATACTTTTAAGACATTTTTCTAGACCAGAGGAGTCCACTTCCATTTCGACATTGCCTGCACTCTTAATTAAGCGCTCTAATGTCTTCTGCATATCTTTTTCACAGGTTTGAAGTATTTCCTCCTTATTTTCTTTTGCATAACATTCGACTATTTTTTGGCAACTCACAGGAGAAAAAGCTTGGTAGACCTCTTGGAGTTTTAATTTTTTGACTTGCTCAACTGTTGGAAGGCCTGGCGTGCTTTGTTGTTGGCTACAAGCAAGTAGAAAAAACGCATTCAGCAAAAAAATCAAACTTAAAAACCTTTTCATAGTGAATCCCTCATTTAAAATTTTATATATATTGAATAGTTACAATCTCATATTCAATCATTTCGTTAGCTTTTTTAATTTGGACCACATCACCCTCTTCTTTACCCATCATGCGTTTGGCCAAAGGAGATTCTACCGAAATTCTCCCTTCTTTTGCGTCCGATTCGTGAGTTCCCACTATTTGGTAAACAAACTCTTCTTCAGAATCACAGTCCAAGAGTGTAACAGTTGCCCCAAAATAGACTTTTTCGTGCTCTAACTCGCTAGGCTTAATCACTTGAGCGCGAGAAACCACGTCTTCTAACTCGGCAATCCGGCCTGCAATATGCGATTGTCTTTCTTTTGCCGCTGAATATTCTGCATTTTCAGACAAATCACCGTGAGCTCGAGCGGTTTCGATATCTTGAATGTTTTTTGGACGCTCCACACTTTTGAGGTGTTTGAGCTCCTCTCTTAGTTTTTTAAGGCCTTGAGGTGTAATCGGTACGCTCTCCATAATTTCCTTCCTAAAATCCCAAATTGTATTGATTGACAGTCATCTCAGTTTCTAAAGCTGGGCTCTGCTCCCAGTCCACCCTGACCTCCCTTTTTTCGCTGCCATCCCGACTCATATAAAAAACACGCCCCTCGCGAACACCGTACTCGTAGACTTCCTTCGTCACCTTGACGTCGTTGAGGCAATAGCTTTCGAGTTTTTCCCAGTCACCCTGACGAAAATATTCGATGGCGTCAAGTCCGTCACCGGTTTTGCCTAAATTTAAGGTCGCTTGGGCAACACTGTCCAGGCTCACCCGATGCCCTATTTTTTCTGTAATTTCTTCCATAATATCTAACATGGGTAATTGCAAGGCATCCATGTTTACATAAGGTTGGAGCACCGGCATATCAAAGCGACGGTGGTTAAAACCAATGATCAAAGGACTATCAATGAGTAGATTTTCTAAAAGGTGAAGCTGGTTTTCTCGATAACACTGGTAAGTATCCGTGTCATAGCGGTAAATTCCCACAACACTGATCAAAAGA
>JAUHYS010000019.1 GCA_030426445.1 bacterium | reverse complement strand
AAATTAGGAGTAAACGGACTATGTTTGTTCTAGATTTATAAATTGTATTTTAAAAAATTTGGACTCCTCGACTTTCTTTAATGACCCCTTCCCCAAATAATAAATGCTCAGTTTTATTTTTTTTCGAATACCCACACATTTTGTACTATTATTCTCTTTTATTGACTTTATTGAAGTAAATAGCGGCGCAAGAGACACTCGGCTCGCATCAGATGAAGAGTATATACCTTATTTTTATCTTCTCGATAAAATAGGCGCTTTTACAACATATTGATAATTTTTTCACGGCTTGTTTTTTTATGTTTAGCGACTGATCTAAGAATATTATTTAATGTGCCCACTTTTAAGGACAGGAATAGCTATTCTGTGGGAAATGGGGGGCATTGATCTAAAATAATTGGCTTCTTAGTTTTTCAGACTTGATTTGATTATTTAGTAAAGAGCGTTATTCTTTCGTGAAAGACGCCCTAGTTTATTTAAAGCATATTTTAAAAAACCATCATACTACTCAAAACTAAAGCAAGCTCTCTTTAAACATTCTTAAAATGAGATAAAAAACCTTGAAAAGCTCGAGAACGGGAGTCCATTGTAGCTTTTTGAGTTTTATTAGAAATTTTACCAGAACGCGAAGTCAAGGCCGCCACGGCCCAAGCCGATAAAGGCATGCTTTGGGAGGCTCTCAAAGATTGAAATTCCGATAAAAGCGGTTGCACCGAATGCGTATGGTAATGGCCGCTTTGAAAATCATTAGATTGGATTAAAAAGTTAAGAAAGTCGATATTATGACGAATTCCCAACAAAGTGTAGTCGTGTAAAAGCGCTTGCATTTTGTTTAAAGCAATCTGCCGAGTGGCCCCAAAAGTAATGAGTTTGGCTAACATCGGGTCAAAAATCGGCAAAATCTTTTGACCCTCCGCTAAAGAGCTGTCAATGCGCACACCGGGGCGATGAGGCTCTTCTAACACTCCGACGACCCCTTCGGCAGGTAAAAAGTCGTTTTCAGGGTCTTCGGCATAGAGGCGACACTCTATGGCATGGCCTTTGAGCTGAATATCCGACTGCTGAAAATCTAACTTTTCCCCCTGGGCAACGGCGATCTGTGATTGGACAAGGTCAATGCCCGTGACAGACTCGGTGACTGGATGTTCGACCTGAAGACGCGTATTCACCTCTAAAAAATAAAATTGATCTTGTGAATCCACAATGAATTCCACGGTACCTGCCGAACTGTATTGTGCTGCTTTTGCTAGTCGAACCGCTGCTTCACAAAGCGCTTGGCGGGTTTGAGAAGAAATTGAAGGCGAAGGGGCTTCTTCGATGACTTTTTGATGGCGGCGCTGCATGGAGCATTCGCGCTCGAAGAGGTGAAACACCTGGCCATGTTCGTCTGCCAAGATTTGGACTTCGATATGTCGAGGCTCGGACAGGTATTTTTCGATAAAAACTCGATCATTGCCAAAGTAAGCTAAACCTTCGCGCTGGGCGATTAGCAAAGCTTCCTGGAGTTCTCCGGCTTGCGTAACTAAGCGCATGCCCTTACCGCCCCCACCTGCCGCAGCCTTCACCAATAAGGGGTAGCCGATTTTTTCTGCAATTTGAAGAAGTTGCTCGCCTTGAGGAATGTCTCCTTCATAACCTGGTACAGTCGGAACCTTCGCCTGATGCGCAATCGCCTTGGCAGAAAGTTTGTCTCCCAATTTGACTAAAGCTTCCGGCGCAGGGCCAATGAATTTGATACCGAACTCCGCGCATTTTTGGGCAAACTCGGCGTTTTCGGACAAAAAACCATAGCCCGGATGAATGGCATCCACTCCCGCTTTATGGGCAACTTGTAAAATCTGCTCGATATTAAGGTAAGTCTCGCGGATTTCGGAGCCGTTGAGTAAATACGCCTCACTGGCTTCTTTAACATAGAGGCTACCCGCGTCTTCTTCTGAATAAATAGCCACACTGGCTATATCCAGTTCACGACAGGCATGAATAATACGTCGGGCAATTTCTGCACGGTTGGCTATAAGAATTTTTTTGAAAGATGAGGTCATGGCAATAGATATACTCCATCCTTTTTTAGTTTTTATGTTTTCTGCGAAGTATATTTTATGGCTTAGTATTTTTAGATAAGCAAAGATTTTTTTTATTTACTTTCTTTTTGTTAGGTCAAAAAGAAAGTAACAAAGGCCTGTTATTTTTTCTTTCTTTAAAAAAAAGAAACAAAGGGGGATTATTTTTTACGGAAGACGGATCGTAGTCCCCCCTCTTGATTTGAAGAGGAGGACAGGGGGCGTTTAAACTAATTATAGGGGCGCTAAGCTGCGCCCTTATTTATCGATATGGATACTGCCTATCCGTTTCTTACTGGATCCAGCGCTGTTTGACCGACTCTGCAAGACTGGGAGAAACATGACCGAGCCAGGCTAGTTCTTTTTGGGCCTGCTCGTACTTTTCCGCGGCAAAAAGACTGTCGACCCGTTGAGCAAAAACTTGATATTTGAGCTCGTAAGTTGGGTACTTTTTAACGGCTAAGCCAAAATGGCGTGCTGCATCTTCGTGTTCTCCCATGGCACGCAAGCGCAAGCCTTGGGTATAATAAAAATGAGCTAAGGCTAAGTCAGACTCCTGTTTGAGTTGCCCGATGTCATCATTTACCTGAAAAGGCATACGGGGCTGACTTTCGACAGAAGAACCGACGCTAGCTAGAGTAATAGGCTGACGACTGGCAAAACCACGCAACTTGGGCTGACGAGAAACACGCCATTCGGGCTCTCGACTTGCCACAGCAGTCGGGACTAAGTCACTTAAGTCGGGCTCGGAATCAAAAGAATTTAAGGGAGACTCCATGGTTTTGGGATTAGGCTGAGCTATCTCAACAACCCCCTGATTGCGAAACTGGTATCCAACAGTGATCGCAATGGCAAGGACACAAGCTCCGGCAAGGGCAGGCCGCATAAAAGTTTTGGCAAAGGCCTCATACCAGGGGCGACGCAAGCCTAATTCTGCTAGTAAGCTCTTGGTTAAGCGAGGCGGAACCTTTTGTTCTGGCAAATGCTGTTGGGAAAGATTTCTTAAGTGCAAATAAGTTTTTAGCTCTGATTTTAAAGCAGGGTTGGTTTCAAGCTCTTGTTTAAAGCTTGCTTCTTCGTTGAGGGACATTTCACTATAAATATAATCTAAGAGAGCTTCTTGATTTTTTTGATCTTTTTCATTTGGAGTGGATTCTTTTGACATAGCCCTATTTCCTTATTTCTTTCATTATTATACGACTATTTTTTATTAAAAATAAACTTTTAATCTCTTTCCTCTAAAAGCTCGCGATACTTTGACTGTTTTAGTATCTTACGCAGCCCTTCCAAGGCATAACGCATACGGCTTTTGACAGTATTGACTGAGGCTCCGGTAATGTTTGCAATCTCTTCAAATTTAAAGCCCCGCTTCTCTCGCATTAAAAAGACCTCTTTTTGCTCTGGATTGAGTTGATCCAGGGCATAATTTAGGATGTCTTCAATTTCATTTGCAGAAGCCAACTCATCGGGAGGGGTCTCGTCACCGGCAATCATGTCTCCCAATGAAGCATCTGTGACCTCGTTACGGGCATCCAAGCTGAGAGTCTCGCGTAATTTTTGCCTTCTAAAGGTGTCAACGCATTGGTTACGCACAATGGTGTAAAGCCAAGTCGTAAATTTTCCGTTAGGCAAATATTTTTCAGCCGCACGATGGATCTTGATAAAGACTTCCTGAAAAACCTCTTCTGTCGTTTGAGGATTTCCCAAAAATCGATAAATAAAATTATAGACTCCGTTTTGATGCCGACGAATCAGAATCTCAAAGGCTCTGTGGTTGCCCGACTGAAAGGCTAGCATCAATGCTTCGTCACTTTGTTTAGACTCCGCCATATTGGAGAACAAGCTAATGTTGTAAAAGGTTGTAGTCAAGGTAAGAGTCATAACGTTTAAAAAAAAATTAAGATTTAATGTTTTTATTTTTCTATCATTTTTTCTAACTCAAAAGAAAAACCCTCTTTTTTTGAAATTTTATTTCATAGATTGACCTATGAAATTTCATAGGCTAGCCTATGAAATATGAGTTTAAGAAAAAAAATCACTTTAGATTTTGTTAAAACAATACTGAAAAGTCTTCAAAGTCCTCACCCCTTTATTCAAGTTGTGATGGGCCCTCGACAAGTAGGCAAAACTACTGGAGTGCTGCAGCTATTAAAAAAGATAAAGTCCCATCATTATGCTTCAGCGGATGGAGACCTCATCAAACCAGCAGAGTGGATCTTGGAACAATGGGATATTGCCAAATCTAAGTCTAAGTCTTGTCTTTTGGTAATGGATGAAATTCAAAAAATCGAGTCTTGGTCCGAAATACTCAAAAAACTTTGGGATGAACAAAAAATAAAAGGGGACCCACTTAAAGTTTTAGTCTTGGGCTCCAGCTCGCTTTCTTTACATAAGGGTTTGAGCGAAAGTTTAGCGGGCCGTTATCAATTGCATAAGGTCTATCATTGGAATCCCCATGAAAGCTTAAAGGCTTATGGGTTAAGTTTGCGAGACTTTTTGATGTGTGGTGGCTATCCTGGAAGCTATCCACTGATTTCCGAGCCACTTGCTTGGTTAAACTATATGCGCAGTTCTATTATTGAACCCGTGATTGCTAAGGATATTTTACAACAGGCCCGCGTAAAATCCCCTGCGCTCTTTAAGCAGTGTTTTGATATTGCTTGTTCTTACCCAGCTCAAGAAATTAGCTACACTAAACTATTGGGTCAACTTCAAGATAAAGGCAATGTTGAATTAGTTAAGCACTACCTCAATTTATTCGAAAACGCTTTTTTGTTAAAACAACTTTATAAATTTACGGCTAAACCACGACTCACCAAAAGCAGTTCTCCCAAAATTCTTCCCTTATGCCCTGCCCTTTACACGGTGGGTTTAGATTTGGATCTCGACTCAGAGGAGTTAGGCAGGTCTTTTGAAGTCATGATCGGCTCTATGCTAAACCGACTACCCGGCCAACTTTATTATTGGAGAGAGGCCAACGCAGAAGTCGACTATGTCTATAAATTTGGCAAAAGACTTTATGCCTTAGAGGTCAAGTATGGAAATAAAAAAACAGCAAAAGGGCTCTTAAAATTTAAAGAAAAATTTCCTCAAGCGACTACCTTTATTTTAACCCCAGAAAATTACCAAAACGTCTTTGCAAAAATTGGGTAAATTAAAAACTCTTTTACGATGATAATATGATTTGTAGGCCGATACTCGCTGCGCCCATGGGTAAAAATTAAATTACAAATCAATCAAATTGGCCAAAGCCTCACCAGGTTTTTTTGCCTTCATAAAACTTTCTCCGATTAAAAAGGCTTGAGCGCCTACGCTACTGAGCTGTTCAAGATGTGTATGATTTTCGATGCCACTTTCAGCAACCTTTAAAATTTCTGGGGACATCAAAGGAAAAAGCTTTTCTGAAGTGGCCAAATCCACTTTAAACGTTTTGAGATCGCGATTATTGACTCCGATGATGCTAGGTTGAATGGGCAAAACTTGTTGCAACTCTTGTAGATTGTGGACTTCCACTAAAACAGAAAGGCTGAGTTCTTGAGCTAAACCATATAAATCTTCCATTTGATTTTTTTCTAACATGGCAGCAATCAGCAAAATAGCATCCGCACCCGCCTCGCGGGCTGCAAAAACCTGATAAGGGTCCCAGATAAAATCTTTACGAAGCAGAGGAATTTTGACAAGGGGTCGGATGTTTTTTAGATAATCCAAATGCCCCCCAAAAAAATGCTCGTCGGTTAAAACCGAAAGGGCCGCAGCTCCATGGGACGCATAATCCTGGGCATGTTCAACAGGCCTAAAGTCTTGCCTGATGATGCCTTTACTGGGGGACTGGCGTTTGATCTCTGCAATAATCGCAAAAGAAGCTGGAGGATTTCGCAGGGCCTGCTCCAAAGATAGTGCAGGCTCCATATCCTTTACCCTAGCTTTTAATTCGGCAAAGGGAACTTGCCTTTGATAGTGTTCGAGTTCTTCCTTTTTATAGGACACAATTTTTTCTAAAATCATCATAAAAACTATTGTTTGATTTTAAGCTGCTCAAGTTTTTTGGCGGCTTTACCCTCTTGCAGAGCCAGTTTAGCGATTTGTAGACCTTCACGCAAGTCATTGGCTTGGCCTGCTACAACGAGAGCCGCTGCTGCATTATATAAAACTCCACTGACCAAAGGACCAAAAAAACTCCGGTTAAAAATACCTTGAAGCAATTTAGCGTTGGTAGCGGCATCTCCGCCTTTGAGGTCTTTGAGTTCACAGCTTCTTAATGCAATTTCCTCAGGTGTGATGATTTTTTCTGTAATCGTATTTGGGGAAATTTCTGAAACAAAGGTTTTACCCGTTAAATTCATTTCATCCAAGCCGCCCTCACCCCAAACTACCCAGGCCTTTTGAGATCCCAAATTTTGTAAAGCTTGCGCAATGAGAGGCCGCAGTTCATTTTTAGAAACACCAACAATCTGTCGAGTCACTTGAGCTGGGTTAAGCAATGGCCCCAAAAAATTAAACAAAGTGACAAGCTTGAGCTCTCGACGCATTTTTTGCACCTTGGCCATCGCTGGGTGAAACTTTGGCGCAAGCATAAAGGCGAAATGATGTTTTTGGACAGCGTGCATCACCCCGGGGACTTCCATATCAATGGGAATATCCAGTGCTTCGAGCAAGTCCGCACTTCCCGACTTTGAAGTAATCGCACGGTTGCCGTGTTTAGCAACTGGAACTCCGCAGGCTGCGACTAAAATTGCCGCCGCGGTTGAAAAATTAAAAGAGCCGCTGCCATCTCCTCCGGTACCACAAGTATCGATGGCTTCCACACTGAGAGTCACTTTGACGGCGTGCTTGCGCAAAACTAAAGCTGCTGCAGTTAATAGATCCGCATCCAATTGTAATTGGGTCAAAGCGAATAAAGTGCGTTTAATTTGTTCTTCACTCATTTCTGGATCGAGTAAATTTTCTAAAAGTTCGCTTAATTGATTTGGAGAGATTTTTTTTTGCTGCTCTAAACTTTTTAATAGGGAATCCATGATTCTTTATAGGCAAGACTTATTTATAAAGTAAAGGTCAGAAACATAAAAAAACCAGGGCATGGCCCTGGTTTTTAATCGCGCAGACTGCCAATGGGCTAAAGTTTTTGTGCTTCGCAATAAGCTCGGCGCTGAGCAGCTCCATTCAGTAGAGGCAAATAGTGGTAAGATGCCTGAATCGCTTTTACCTCCGCAAGTGCTTTTAGCTCGATTTGTCGGGCTATCAACATGCGTTCAAAATCAGAGCTTGCCATGCTAAGTGCCTCGGCATCTCGCCAAGCACCTTCTCTCAAGGCTTGCAAAGAGAAGTTTACAAGTGTGGCATCCAAATCTGTGCTATCTCCCCCAAAGGCAATATCATCAATGGCCGGATCATAGCGTTCAGCAGCTTCTTTTAGGACTTCTTTGGTGATTTCTAGAAGCATGCGGTTAACCTTATCGTGATCTTCTTTGTTGACCATCCCGATTTGGTAAAGGACGAAGGGCAAATCTCTTACAATGTGCGCCACCATTCCCGAAAGCAAGTCACCGTAGCCCTGAACTGATTTATTATCTGCTGCAGAAAAAGCCGCTTTCCAGGCGGGTGGAATCTCTTGGGTCTCCCCCTTCAACCAGGCATCGTAAGGCCAAATATAGTACAAACCAAAGAGTAAGTCTTGGTTATTAATCGCATTATTGTCTGTAAAGAAGTTAGGATCCTGGACACGTTCCAGGTAAGCTTCGGTAGTCCTCAAATAAAGAAAAGCAAAGACCGCCTTATGATCACAAGCCTTATCCAGGGGCTCCCAACGCTTGACCATAGCCTTTATAAGTTTCTCAACGCATTTATTGGAGTCTTGCTTTTTACATACAATTTCTGGATCGACATAGGGAACCGGCAAGGCTGGTAATAGAGACGTAGCAGGAATATAAATAGGATCCCCATTATCTTGTAACCAGGTGTAAAAATCGACATCGTCACCCACATGAACATCCACATCCTGACCCAAGGCAGAACTCGACGTCATGGTTAGCAGATACACAAAGAACAGGGGCAATAGACCCCGCAGCTTAAAATTTTTCATATGAACACTCCTTACCCAATCAATGAAACGGCCTTAGATTTTTGACCTCCCTTGCTGACACGACATGATTCAAACTAGACCCTCACCGCTTCACAAGTCATTATTAAATCTTATCAACATTATATACCTACTATACCTCATTTTAAAACAATGGCACCCCCTAAAAACAAAACTGGATTCTTTTTTAAAATAAAAGAAAGAAAAACTAAGAAAAAGTCAGCTCCAACACAAAAATGAAATCAATACGACCGATAAGTATTGACAAATTTTTCACCCAAATAATAGTTTACCTAACATTAAATAGTGTTGAAGCTTGGATTTACCTTTATTTAACCTTCACAAAACAATCAAAAAAGTATCAGGATATTAAAACTATGTCTCAAAAAACTAAGTTATTCTCGCATCTTAAGGCAGACTTTTCGGCAGGGTTAGTCGTCTTTTTAGTCGCATTACCCCTATGTTTGGGAATCGCCCTAGCCTCAGGTGCCCCCCTTTTTTCTGGAATTATAGCAGGTATTATAGGCGGAATCGTCGTTGGAGCATTCAGTCGCTCTCACATCAGTGTCTCAGGCCCTGCAGCGGGTCTGACAGCCATTGTCATTGCAGCAATTACAGACTTGGGATCTTATCCCACTTTTCTAACAGCTGTTTTAATCGCTGGTGCTATTCAAGTCATATTAGGTTTTGTCCGAGCAGGCAGTATCTCAAACTATTTCCCCAGTAGCGTAATAGAAGGAATGCTAGCCGGTATTGGTATCATTATATTTCTCAAACAAATTCCTCATGCAGTTGGCTATGACGCTGTTCCCGAAGGAGACACTTCATTTATCGAAAACGGAGGTATCACTGTCGTTGATAGAATAGCTGAGTCCTTTAGCTATATCAATTATGGGTCTGTGATTATTACAGTCTTATCTTTGATCATCTTAATTGGATGGGACAAAGTCTCATTTCTTAAAAAGCTTAAACTGGTTCCAGCAGCTCTTGTAGCCGTTTTGCTTGGAGTTACTTTAAATGAAATTTTCATTCAAAGTGGAAGCAGTCTAGCTATCTCCACAGATCATTTAGTCGCACTCCCGACACCTCAATCTTTTGAAGATTTTAAAAACATACTGATAACTCCCAACTTTAGTTTAGATATTTTACTTAACTCCCAAGTCTGGATAGTCGGTCTTACTATTGCCATTGTCGCTTCGGTTGAGACCCTATTATGCATCGAAGCTTCCGATCGCATGGATCCACATAAGCGCTATACAGATACTAACGTCGAACTCAAAGCTCAAGGCATGGGTAACCTTCTAAGTGGGCTCTTGGGGGGCCTTCCAATGACTTCAGTCGTGGTAAGATCTTCTACCAACGCTAATGCAGGTGCACAGACTAAAATGTCTACCATTATTCATGGTATATTTCTTCTACTTAGCGTAGTCGCCATCGCCCCATGGCTCAATAAAATTCCTTTAGCAAGCTTAGCCGCAATCCTATTATTCATAGGTTTTAGGCTTGCAAAACCGGCACTTTTTAAAAAGTTTTGGGTAAAAGGTAAGTATGAATTCATTCCTTTTGTGAGTACAGTACTCGCAGTTGTCTTTCTTGATTTACTAAAAGGAGTCGCCTTAGGTTTACTGATTAGTATTATTTCAATTTTAAGAGGAAACTTAAAAAGAGCTTACTCCTTTAAACAAGAAGAATACCATGAAGGAGATTTAATCCTGATACATTTAGCTCAAGAAGTCTCTTTTTTAAATAAAGCAGCTATTAAAACTACCTTAAACGAAATACCAGAAGACAGCAAAGTCGTTATTGATGCTTCTGATACCGTATATATTACACATGATGTATTAGACCTTATCCGTGAATTTAAAGAAATCCGTGCTCCTGAAAATAATATTAAGCTTAAGCTGATTGGTTTTAAGGAAGCTTATGATCTTGAAAACACTTCGGATGACATACCCCACGTTTTCTTAAAACACTCACCTCATGAGCAAAGCAATCAAAAAATTCCTTTAACTCAATCCTTTAGAAAGGCAGAGGTAAAATCATGACCGACTTTTACAAACAAATCATCGAAAATAATAAAAAATGGGTTGAATCCCAACTATCCTTAGACCCTAATTTTTTTAAAGACCTGTCTAAGGGTCAACAACCCCCATTATTATGGATTGGATGTGCCGACAGTCGAGTTCCAGCAAATCAAATTATTGGAGCAAAACCAGGAGAAGTTTTTGTCCACAGAAATATCGCCAATATGGTCATTCACTCTGACATGAATATGTTGAGTGTCCTAGACTACGCTGTCAATGCTTTAAAAATTAAACATATTATCGTATGCGGACACTACGGTTGTGGAGGCGTTCAAGCATCCATGGGAAATAACTCCATTGGGCTCATCGACAACTGGATAAGACACATTAAGGATGTCTATCGCTTGCATCAAAGTGAATTAGACAGCATCTCTGATGAAGAGGCTAGATTTAATCGTTTTGTAGAAATTAATGTACAGGAACAAGTCTATGATCTTGCCAAAACTTCCATCGTTCAAGCTGCATGGAAGAATGGACAAGACTTAAACCTCCATGGTTGGGTCTATGGGTTAAACTCCGGTTACATCACTGATTTAGAAGTCAACTTTAGTTCTAATAAAGATCTAGAAGAAGTTTATAAACTTAGATTTTAAAAACTCTTAATACCTATTTTTTTTAGAAATTAAATTATTTAAACTATCAAACTTTATAATAAAAAAAGGTGGTTTCGGACGAAACCACCCTAAAGAAGGAGATGAAGAAGAGAAACTTTAAAACTCTTTACAAACGATAGATGAGCAATAAGCGTAATCGATGATCATTGATTGTACCGTTAGGAGTGCTTGTAGGGAGATAAGAGTAATCAGAATGAACTCTTAAGCGCGTATCATAGATATATCCGCTGAGCCCAAGTTGAAATTCTCCACGGTCATTATCTGGTCCTTCTAAGAATACTTGCGAGGCACGAGCAGCAACTTCCATGCGTTTGGGAATCACAAAATAGCCTGCCTGAACATAATAACCGTAATCTGTAAAGCTATCTAACATATCATCACTTGTATCAGTGTGACGATAGAAAAACTCTCCAGTTGTGGAAAAGCCTCGATACTTTAACCCTGCTTCACCACCTAACTGAATAATATTATTCTCGGTGATATTTTGAGTATTATAATTAAAGGTTGCCCCTAAAAATAATGAAGGGCTTTCGCTTTGATCGTAGTCACTTTCTAGACCGTAGCCTGCATTGCCCAATACATTGTAGACCAAACGGAAGTTATAAAGAAAATTTCCATTTGTATTGACATTATTGGGTCCCTCTCCATTAAAAATCGCCGCGGAGTATTCTAACTTTTTGTCAAAGGGTGCTCCGTGAAGTACAATACCAATGTCACGAACATTTCCTTTTAACTTAAAATCATCAATGCTCCCATGAGGCCTTTGTACTAAGAATTCACCTGATGCCAAAGATCGATCGACAAACATTTGAGCACTACTCGAAATAATTTGCTGACGGATCCAAGGAACTTTTTGTTGCCCTAAACGGACCTCAAAATTATTTCCAAGCACCTTATAATTAATTAAAGCATCGTATAACAGCTCATCGTCAAACTTTTCCCAAGCAATTTGAGCTTTATAAGTAAAATTCTTATTAAATAAATTTCCACCCAATTTGAGTCGAAATCTTTTAATCTCAAATCCAATATCGTTCTCATCTCCATCATTAATATCATAATCAAAACGAAATTGGGCTTGACCACCAATTTTAATAGAATAATTGCCGTCCTCGCTCTTAATAAAAAAGCCACCCGGTTTATAACCTGCTTCAAGGGCATAGGCTTTACTAAAAAAACCAACTGCACTCATTGCTAAAGTAAGACTGAGTACTGTGAATAATTTACGCATCATAGATGTTCTCTCCTTAATATATTTCCCATTGTGGTTTGTTTTGTTTTATACTAGTTCTTATCTTTAAAACGGTGCATACAGTTTCCAATTTTAGCTTTACAGATTTAAACTCATCATTCTTAAATTTAAAGATCGTATGCGCTTTGTTGTTAAAGACAAGAGCTTGCTATGATTCGTATGTGACAAATTGATGACTTAAAAGTGATAGTATAGTGAGGGCTCACAAAAATCTGTTTTATAAAGATTAAACCAGAATGAAAGCATTCAAAAAACCTGATATCGTTGCAAATATTCTTAAAAAAACATTAAAAAAAAACGACCTTTCGGAAAAAATAGCTAATTATGAAGTTTTTCTGCAGTGGGAGCAGATTGTGGGGCCTCAAATTGCTCAACATACTAAGCCCAAAAGCGTTGCAAAAGATAAACTCATTATCGAAGTCGCACATGCCTCATGGAAAGTTGAACTCAATTTTCTAAAAGAAAAAATCTTAAAACAAATTCAGCAACAATTTCCCCATGCAAAATTAAAAGAGTTACAATTTATTCTTAAAACTTAAAACACAGAAAATACTCAAAATGAAATTAAACCTCGAGCTCATCCAAAACCCAAATGATTTAAAAAAAATTGTCGATCAACTTTTTTTGGAGGAATTCATTGCGATTGATACAGAGTTCATTCGTGAAAAGACTTTTCTACCTGAATTGGCACTTATTCAAGTAGCTTCCGAAAAAGAAGCTTGGCTCATTGACCCGTTAGCACTGAACACTGAAGAGCTGGCTCCATTTTTTGAGTTACTACGTTCGCCTAAAGTGACTAAAATTTTACACGCTGCTTTTGGAGACCAAGAATGTCTATATACGCATTACCAACTCACTGCCAGCCCAAGTTTTGACACCGCAGAAGCCGCTGCGCTATTGGGTTATGGGGATAATGTCAGTTTAAAAGATCTTCTTAAAAGCTACAATCAAATTACCATCCCTAAATTTCTGACCCGAACTTATTGGTTAAAACGCCCATTAAGTTTAGAAATGAGAAAGTATGCTATTAGTGATGTTCAATATTTAGTAGGCCTAGCCAAGTGGTTACAAAAAAAATTAAAAGAAAAAAATAGAGAAGCTTGGGCCTACGAACTGAGCGCACAATATGAAAAACCTGAAGCCCTACAAAATTCGGCTGAGGAAATCTCTTTGCGTTTAGCAAAATGTGGACGACTCACACCCAGAACTTACGCACTGCTTCAGTCCTTAGTCAAATGGAGAGAAGCCAGAGCTACAAAAGTGAATATTCCCCGAAAACGTATTGCAGATGATAACACTTTGATTAATTTAGCAAGCGCTTCTCCAAAAAGTATCGATGAGTTAAAAAAGTTTAGAGGCATTCACCCCAAAGAAATCGAAAGGCATGGGAAAAACCTCATTCAACTAGTTAAAAAAAGCCAATCTCTGTCCGAAAACGAGCTCCCTACTCTCCCCAAAATTAATAAAATAAATGCTCAAGACTCAAGAATTGCTGACTTTATGACGACTTTCTTAAAATCTTTAGCGACCCAACATAAAATTTCTCATCGAGTTCTCCTGAACAGCAAAGCTCTTAAAAAGATGATTAGTCAAAAAATTTATGACCCTAGCGTTTGGGTAGAAATGGGGTTGTGTAGTCCCTATGCCGCAGAACTGATAGGCATGGACATCCAAGCGGCTTTATTAGGTAAAAGTGGGCTCATCATAGAGGGCAATAAACTTTCAGTTTATAAAAAAGAATCCGATTAATTTATTTTTTTAATTCTCGGTTGTTTTTTGACAGATATAAATGCAAACGGTATTTCCTTCGATTTTTAAACGATTTATCAAATTTAAACCCATCTTTTGAATTAAACTTTCTCCGTCTTCGTCAATTCGAGGCACGAATTTCCAATCAAAACACCAGTCGTAAAACCAAGCATCAAAAAATCGAGTATCCTTGAGACAAAAAATAAATTTTCCATCGGATTTTAAGTAAGGCAAAAACCTATGGGTACAGCTTAATATCTGCTCATCTGAAAGATAATCAAAAAGCCCAAAAGAATAAATAAGATCAAAACGCTGGTTATTTGACAAATACTCAGAGGGGTCTAATTTAAAAATATTGGCTAATATCTTATTTATTTTGGGTCTGGATGACCGAGCATTCAAACAGGAAGTCGAATAGTCTAAAGCGCGTGGGTCTTGATCCAGCAAAGAAATTTCGAGGCGATCAAAAAGGTCACTATTCATTTCACGAATTTCTCTGGCTCCTCCTGAAGCAATGGAAAGCATACTTAGCCTTTCTGAATCAGTATTTTGCCTGCTATGTTGCAATAGGTCCTCTTCGAGAAAAACCCGTAAGGCGTCTTTTCTAGCTCGAACTGCCCGCGCTAAATTCGTAGAAGCTGCCCATTGATCTAATAAAGTGGCAAAAGCACTGTTACTTGCAGGGTGGGCTGCTTGATCATATACCAATTCTAAAGCAGCAAAGTCACCAGGGTAACCAAAGGGTTTATTGAGAGCATGGTCCCAAGCTTTAGAAATCGTATAGATTTCTCCAATGCCTTTTCGAAAAGATTGAATCATTTTTGTTTTTTTTTCAGGGTATTTTGTGATGGCTTGTTTGGCTTCTTCAAGAGCCTTGCTACCTAGAAAAGAACTAAAGTGCCCTTGAACGCAACTGATATTTCTTGCTCTTTGCAGATTATCAACGAATAAAGCACCTTGATTACACAGTTCCTGCGCAATTTTTTCAAAATCCATAAGAGCCCCCCCTTTTAAATTTCCTATTAAATGATGTAACTAAAATAGAGTTAGGTATTCAATCATCTTTTAAAAACCAATAGATCTTTTATAAAAAAAACCCTCAGTACTTAAAGCATACTGAGGGTCCAAACTAAACCGGCGGCGTCCTACTCTCCCACCAGGCTGCCCTGGCAGTACCATCGGCGCTGAGCGGCTTAACTGCCGAGTTCGGGATGGGATCGGGTGGTTCCCGCTCGCTATAGCCACCGAAAAACTTATCCGACAAATCATTTAACAAATTACAAAATAATTTGTCGGATTTGAAAATTGCATACGAAACTGTTTATCTCTAATCTGAAATGTCAGACTTATTATAAAAAAATGGTCAAGCCGAACGGCCGATTAGTACTGGTCAGCTAAATACATTACTGTACTTACACACCCAGCCTATCAAACTCGTAGTCTCCGAGTGGCCTTCTTACCCCTTGTGGAGTTGGGAGAACTTATCTTGAGGTTGGCTTCGCGCTTATATGCTTTCAGCGCTTATCCATTCCGGACCTAGCTACCCGGCTTTTGCCACTGGCGTGACAACCGGCGCACTAGCGGTCCGTCCATCCCGGTCCTCTCGTACTAAGGACAGATCCTCTCAATTCTCCTACGCCCACGGAAGATAGGGACCGAACTGTCTCACGACGTTCTGAACCCAGCTCGCGTACCGCTTTAATTGGCGAACAGCCAAACCCTTGGGACCTGCTCCAGCCCCAGGATGCGATGAGCCGACATCGAGGTGCCAAACCGCCTCGTCGATATGAACTCTTGGA
>JAUHYS010000018.1 GCA_030426445.1 bacterium | reverse complement strand
TCGATGTCAGCACGAGACTCAACGGTAGTTTCAGGGTTGTCGATGCTGTAGCGAATGGCTGGTCCAAAGGTCGACCAGAATGGAATGAAGAAGAAAAGCCCGACGCCCATGACAATCGCGCCGATGACTATGCCCCCCCTCTCTACCTAAGTCAAACTCTCCATTTGTATTTTTACTAAATTCAACACCCCAGTTTATTAAAGCTTGGATAGCTTTGGGGCCTTCTTTAATGACTTGTTTCACTACATCAATATGGCAGAGACCTGCGCCAGCCTCCAAAGTATCCTGTACATGGAATTCTAAATTATCTTCCGAAGAGATGACTGACGCAATGCCCCCTTGTGCGTAGTTAGTATTGGATTCTCCGCGTTCTTTTTTAGTTAAGATAGCGACGCTTCCAGCTTCGGCAACTTTTAAAGCAAAGCTGAGTCCTGCGATACCGGTGCCAATAACTAAGAAATCAAATTGCTTATCCAAATGGGTTCCTTTATAGTATTTGAGTTTTTGTCATATTATATTATAGGCCTATGTATGCAACTAAGACCTTCTAAAAAGCGAGAATATTTTAATCTACCTAATTACCTAACAATGGGAAGAATTTTGCTTGTTCCTGTGGTTGCCTGGATTTTGCTCAAAATAGACCCCAATAAAAGCATTGAGAGTAATTTCTTATTAGGTGTTATTGCAAGTGCTGTTTTTTTTATCGCTGCGATGAGTGATTTAGTGGATGGCTATTATGCCAGAAAATACCATATCAATAGTGTCTTTGGAAAATACTTTGATCCACTTGCAGATAAATTAATGAACCTTTCTGTGATGATCATGCTGATTTCCTTAAATCGAGTCGCAGCATGGATTGTGGCTTTATTTTTAGCCAGGGAGTTTACAATTACCGCGCTAAGGGGTGTGGCGACTTCAGAAGGCTTGGTGATTGCAGCCGATAGGTGGGGAAAAGGTAAAACCTTGTTACAAAATATTGCACTAATACTTTTAATGCTACACTATTCTTTTTGGGGGATAGAAATCAATTTTTGGGGGTATTGGGTGTTAATCTTGGCTTTGCTGATGGCCATTGGTTCAGGCTTTGGTTATGTCTGGAAATTTTCTCAGGCTATCCTTAAAAGTTATCACACTTAAGCCATTTCATGACCTGAGACATTGATCTTATGATAAGAGTTAATTTATTTTTAGGAATCCATTGACAAGTGGCATAAGCCTCGATAGGAAATCTTCACTCTCCGCGGGAGTAACTCAGTGGTAGAGTGCAACCTTGCCAAGGTTGACGTCGCGGGTTCGAATCCCGTCTCCCGCTTTTTTTATTCTTTACTAGTTTCCAAAAGATTGTGTTCTTTCAGTAACGTTAAAAATTTTTCTCCATCAATAAAGTCCATAGCAGGTAATTCTGGCAGAAAAGCGACTTCAGGCGAGATGCTTCCTGTCGTAATCAGAATTGCTTTTCCTTTTCTTTCTCCAATAAGATTAGAAGCAAAGTTCATGACTTCAACTGTTCCCACTTTTGCTCCACTAGGATGGAAGGAAAGATGGATGATGACGGGTCCTCCAATAAAAGGAGTAGGGTTTTCAGCAAGAATATCAATTTCTTTTTCACTCACTCTTGAGTTTTCTTTAATGACAAGACCTAGCTTTTCCAAGAGTTGGCAAGATAAGAGATAGAACTGGTTGAAAGTTAAGTGAAATAATTCTTCTGAACTTTGTGAGCTTGTAACATGTGCCTCATCTTCTTCTGTTTTTTTAATAAAAAAGATCAGAAGAATCGCAAAAATAAAAGCCAGGCTGGCAATCAGTAAAACGATCATTTTAAACTCGTTATTTCTTCTTGAGATAAAATTCGTTGGAAGAAACCTTTTCAGGATCGCCTTTTAGGTAAAAAGTCCAACGGTATTTTCCATATGAACGCTTAACTTTATCGATGGGGCAAAGTAGGGAACTATTGGGTAGCAATGTGGAGTTTTTTGGTGTGAGTTCAGTTGCGCAATGTCGCCATTGCCCTCGCCAAAAATGTTCTAATTGAATTTTTTCAATGCTGGATTTTTCATAACCTGGTTTAAAGTTCCAGGTAAAACTAAGGCTTTCATCGGGTAGATATTCGTTTTTATCGCTTGTCAGTTGTGCAGGTGCATCAGGTCGAACCACACCAATCAGTTTACGACTCAAGTTTTTGTTTTCACTCCAGCGACGAAAGGGGCCTGTATCGACATGAATAAAATCAAGTGGGCCATAATATCCAACCCCACCTAACTTTAGACTGATCAGATAAGCTTGAAGGGTTTCTTCTCTTATTTCGTCAATATGGATATCAACAGCTCTTCCCTGAACATGAAGGCTTTTGGGACTGACTTTATGCCCCGATTTTAAAAGTGACTCATTGAATTCCTTTCTTCGGTAGCCCGAAATGACTTCAATGGTGTCTGCTTCAAAATAATCTTGTAAGTGGTCCAACAAATCAACGAGTTTAATATCAATAGGGATGACGGCGTGATTATCCCTAGAGCGGAAAATTTGACGAATTTTTTCCATAGCTTCAGGATTGAGTTTTCCTCCTTGACGAAATTCGATTTCGTCAAATTCATCAAGATGATAATTATAAATACGTAATTTTCCATCTCCCTGAATCGGAGAAGTGTCTTTGTAGTCGAGTTTGGCACAGAACCCAATTGCGGATGTCAAATTGAGTACACACAACAAAATGTATTTAAATAGCTTCATAACTGAGGCATAAGCTGTTTTTTGGAAGCTTTCAAGAACAAAGCTTTTTTATTCAAGAAAATCATAAATAATAAAATAAATTTTCCATTTTAAGCAAAAAAATCAAGATTTGACGCGTTAAGTCATTGAATTTCCGAAACTTTTTAATATTATCTTCCGATAATTATATTGAACTGGTGCTGTTTTTGATGTAGTGTGGAGTCACTCCGGATAAAACTTCCCAAGGTTTAATAAAACTATATGTAAAAAGGTGTTTCGATGATGAAAAGAAAACTCAATCGATTAAAATTAACATGTTTAACTTTAGGACTTGCAGCTCTTGTTTTTTCCTGTGGGGGAGAAACCAAGCAAATGAGCGGAATTGTCGCGTCAGTTGCTTTTGATACCATTGCTTGTAAGCCTTTTGAAAGAGAGGTTCTTTTTCGTAACCCCAATACAGAAGAAGCCCAACGTTTTATGGGGGTTTATATTGAACCAGGTAGCCTTCAAAATACTGAACCAAGTACCAGTATAGACCCAAATGAAGAACCCAAGTTTAGCTATAGATTGACTAAAGTTACAGTCAATAATAAGGATTATCCTGTATTAGGTGGTGCGGCCGCAGATATTTTAGTGCCTCCTGGATCTAATGTAGTTGCAACAGTGAGTTATAATCCGCAGGAAATTACAAAAGATTCTAATTATCACCGTGGAGTTTTAACCTTTCTTTTTAATGGACCCGATTTGGGAGTCGTTCAATACGAACTTTTAGGAAGAGCCGAAACCATGTATGAAGGTTGTGGTGAGGGGCCCGCTGGAGATGTTTACAGCTTTACAGTGGATCAAGTTGATTTTACCATAGTTGGTCAAGGCTTTGATAATAATCAATTTAGCATGACAATTCCAGGAAGTGAAATTTCAAGACCTTTTAGATTTTATGTAGTCGATGGTGTAGCGACTATGCGTAAGGATGAGTTTCCAGAATTTCAAATTGATGGAGACGAATTGCCTGCTGCTTTAACGGTGACATTAAGTGATAATCAAGTCGTCGGAACCTTTGATGGAAGCTCTTTAGTCTTTGATCCAATTACCGTAGCAGCACCTCCGATTGAAGTTCCTGGTGTCATGAGTACAGGCACGGTGAGTTTGACGGGTGATCCAGACGATATCAGTTTACAACTTACAGGTTCACCTTTTGATGGAAATACGATGGAAGTCGTGTTTGTTGGTAATTCAGATAATCCAATCGATGAAGCCTTAGCTGGATCCGTCGCGGGTGCGACTTTCTATCTAACAGCAGAGTAAATTAAATCTAGAAATCGATTTAGAGAGGCCTGGAGTTTTACTCCAGGCTTTTTTTATACCCACTAGTTGACTATTATTTCAGTTTTTGATAGATTTTGCTAAGTTATGACAATGTATTATAAAACAAGCTCTTTCCGACTCGCCCTACTTGTGCCTTAGGCACATATTATCTTTTTTTATTCAAATTAAATATTCATTTTCTAAAAATCATTATCTATTTTATGCTTATTGGATTAAACTTGAAGCTTTTAAAAATAGTTAGACGAGTAGGTAAATTATGAAAACGGAAACCGTAAAAATTTTTGATACGACCTTGCGTGATGGAGAACAGTCTCCGGGTTGTAGTATGGAAACCGAAGAAAAAATAAGAATGGGTTTGCAGCTAGCTAAGTTGGGAGTGGATGTCATTGAAGCAGGCTTTCCCATGGCGAGTCAAGGCGACTTTGAAGCGGTCAGAAAAATTGCTTCAGAGGTAGAAGGGCCTAGCATTGCAGGCTTAGCTCGAGCAACAGTAAAGGATATTGACCGTTGTTGGGAAGCTGTAAAGGTTGCAGCCAAGCCACGTATTCATACCTTTATTGCCACAAGTGATTTACATCTAAAATATAAATTACAAAAAACGCGTGAACAAGTTTTAGTGGATGCAGTGAATGCCGTGAAACACGCTCGGCAATATACTGCGGATGTAGAATTCAGTCCCGAAGATTCCACACGTACTGACTGGATGTTTTTAGCCGAAGTCGTCGAAGCCGTTATTGCGGCGGGAGCCAGTACGGTGAATATTCCGGATACAGTCGGTTATACCACACCTGAGGAATTTTATCGCTTGATCAAATATCTGAAAAAAAATGTACCCAATATTGAGCAAACAGTTCTTAGTGTCCACTGTCATAACGATTTGGGCTTAGCTGTAGCCAATTCCTTGGCTGCTATCCAAGCGGGAGCCCGACAAGTCGAGTGTACAGTTAACGGGATTGGAGAGCGCGCAGGCAATGCTTCTATGGAAGAAATCGTCATGGCTTTAAAAGTCCGTAAAGAATATTATGGTTGTGAAACCAAGATTGATAGCACACAGATCTATCATAGCAGTCGTTTATTAAGTTTAATTACGGGTGTCCGAGTTCAACCCAATAAAGCCATTGTTGGTGACAATGCTTTTGCTCATGAGGCGGGTATTCATCAAGATGGAGTCTTAAAAAATGTTCTTACCTACGAAATCATGACGCCGGAATCCGTTGGTTGGGCGCAGTCTAAGTTGGTTTTAGGAAAACATTCCGGTCGACATGCATTACGTCAAAGACTCAAAGAGTTAAGCTATGATTTGGCCGAGGATAAATTTGAACAAATCTTTCATGCTTTTAAGGCACTTGCGGATCGTAAAAAAGAGGTCTTTGATGACGATTTAGAAGTTTTGGTGTTTGACCAAAGGGAGAAAAAACAAGACCGCTATGTCCTAAAAGATTTTCAAGTGAGCAGTTGTTTGGATCAAAAAGCCGAAGCAAGCATTCATTTAGCAATTGACGGAAAGTCTGTAGATGGCAAGGCCGAGGCCGATGGCCCAGTAGAGGCTGCTTATACTGTATTACGACAACTCACAGGCTTTCGTGGCGAAATGACACAATTTAAAATCAATGCGATTACAGGCGGCGCAGATGCTCAAGGTGAAGTGAGTGTTTATCTCAAGGAGTCTAAAAAGCAAGTCAGGGGAATTGGTACGCATACCAATATTATCCAGGCTTCGGTTAAAGCATACATTAATGCTCTTAATCGTTTGGATCAGTATGAGAATAATATAGAAGAAGGTGTATAGAAACCATTTCGACGATTTCTTTAAAATAGGGCTCAACTAGTTAATGAGGTCTTTTTCCTTTGATAGCGATGAATGGGTATACCTAGAGCGGATTCTATCGATTCACCCACGGCTTCACTTAAAGTGGGGTGCGGGTGAATAGTGAGCTCAAGGTCTTCGAGACGAGCTCCCATTTCAATGGCAAGTGTGGCTTCGGAGATCAAGTCCGAAACTTGAGGCCCAATCATTTGAATTCCCAAAATACGTTGGGTGTTTTTTTCTGCAATACTTTTGATGACGCCTTCGGTCTTATCCATTGTTTGAGCCCTTCCTAAAGCCGCAAAAGGAAACATGCCTGTGATGACTTCAAAGCCTTTTGCCTTGGCTTCGGTTTCACTGAGACCCACGTAAGCGATTTCGGGGTCAGTAAAAATCACTGCAGGTACTTGCTGGTCCCAAGCCGCCGCCTGTCCGCAAATATGGGCTGCTGCGATTTTTGCTTCTGCAAAGGCTTTATGGGCAAGCATCATGCCACCCGCAACATCTCCAATGGCATAAATGTTTTTTTTCTCGGTTTGGCAATGTGGGTTGATTTTTAAAAAACCTCTTGCATCTGTTTTTAAGGCAATATTTTCTAAACCTAACCCTTGAGTAACGGGTGTTCTTCCCACAGCGACAAGTAAAAGTTCGCTTTCTAAATCTTGTTCGCTTTGGTCGTTAAGTTGAAGACGGAGTAAAATTTTTTCTTGCTTCATTTGATAAGAGAGAGGCTTGCAAGAAACTTGTAGAGAAATATTTTGCTTTTTTAATTGTCTTAAAAAAATTTGACGAAGTTCTTTATCTAAAGAAGGAAGAATGTCAGGTAGAACCTCAATAATATGGACTTCTGTTCCCAAATGACCAAAGACTCCCGCGATTTCAAGGCCAATATAGCCACCTCCGATAATAGTTAAAGATTGTGGAATTTTTTCTATGGAAAGGATTTCACGAGACGAGAGAATCTTTTTTTTATCAAAGGGAAAGCTTGGAAGCTCCTTAGCTTGACTGCCTGTTGCAATCACAGCATGCTCAAAATTAAGTTTTGAAAGACCTTGTGTGCTGTGAATTTCAATTTCTTTTGTACTAAGAAATTTTCCTTCAGCATGGATAAAATTAATTTTATATTGTTTAAAGAGTTGCAGGATGCCTTCGGAAAGTTGTTTGACCTTTTTTTCTTTCCATTTTTGAGTTTCGGAAAAATCAATTTTTAACTCTTTGGTATGGATACCCATTTCACTAAGCTGAGGAATGCTTGCAAAATGTTTGGCTGCTTCAATGAGAGCTTTTGAAGGAATGCATCCTCTTTGCAGGCAAGTTCCACCAGGTAAAGGGTCTTTTGAAATAACCGTAACGTCTTTTCCTAGTTGAGCTAAGCGAATGGCAGCGACAAAGCCCCCGGGCCCTCCACCTAAGATAGCGACTTCCGTACTTTCACTGAGATCTCCCACCACCATTTTAATTTTCTCCTTCTTCTAAAAGTAGCAGGTCGGGGTCCTCTAAATAAGAAATGACTTGATTGACAAAACGCGCTGCGGTCGCTCCATCTGCGATACGGTGATCAAAGGTTAAGGCAAGAGGTAGCATGTATGCAGGTACTATTTTTTTATTTTGATCTACAATGGGTTTTTGCTGTGTACGGCCTATGCCTAAAATAGCTGAATCAGGGTGATGAATAATTGGAGTGAAAAAAATACCCCCCAGGCTACCAATATTTGTTATTGAAAAAGTATGATTTTGTAGTTCCTCTAAATCAATTTTTCTTTCGCGAGCACGAGCAGAAAGCTCGGTAAGCTCTTTAGCAAGTTTAAAAATACTCTTTTTATTGACATCTCGAATGACAGGAACCATTAAACCTGCATCCGTATCAACAGCAAAACCAAAATGATAATATTTTTTTAAAAAGATGCTCTCTTCTTGTAAACTCGCATTAAGATAAGGGTGATCTTGAAGCGCAATGCTACAGGCTTTAAGTATAAAAGGGAGTAGGGTAAGTTTGATTCCACGGCTTTTTGCAAGCTCAGCTTTTTCTTTTCGAATTTCTAAAAGCTTGTCAACGCGAGCTTCATCCATATGCGTGACCATAACCATCTCTTGATGAGAGGCTTGCATAGACTCCGCAATTTTACGGCGTATCCCCTTTAAAGGAATTGCTTCGTAAGGACTTGCTTTTTCAGAAGGGGAGGGTTTGGTTTTTGATCCCAAGCCTTCGGTCAATTCTTCTGAACTGATTTCCGTTTTGTTTGCAGCTTTTTGGATATCATCATCGATAATACGTCCGTCTTTTCCACTCCCTTTTATTGAATGGAGATCTACCCCCAGTTCACGAGCTAATTTACGAGTGGCCGGAGTTGCAAGAGGAAGTAAATGAGTTGTATTTTGGATAGATTGTTCTGTTTGAGGTTTTTTTTTATTTATTATGGGATCTTTTTCCCGATTAGACTGCGTATTCTCTGTTTCTTTTAGAGAATCACTTTTTGTGTCTTCGGTTTGACTAGTTTCGTCTGTTTCATAAATTAAAAGAGCAGTGCCTACTTTGACAGTTTGATTTTCTTCATAACATAGTTTTTTAATTTTACCTGAAAAAGCTGAAGGAATACTTACCAGAGCCTTGTCGGTTTCGATTTCAGCTATTTCTTGATCTTCGTTGACATAGTCACCAGTAGATACAAGCCATTTAATGAGTTCTCCCTCAGTGATGCCTTCACCCAAATCTGGAAAGATGAATTCTTTTTCCAAGTGATTTCTCCTTAATTAATGAAAATATTCTAAAGAAAAAAATTGAATATGGCTACTTTTTAAAAGTGAATTCACAGATATCTTGATTTTTAAGAGCTTGGCAAATTTTTTCAGCTTCAAGGGCATGCTTTTTTAAATCTTCGGATATTTTTTCTTGGAATACTTTTTTTTCTTCTTCACTCAGTACTCCTTTATTCAATAAATATTTTTCGAAACGTAGAATAGGGTCTTTTTGTTTCCATAAATGAAGTTCTTTTTCTTCTCGGTAGCGGCTAGGGTCATCTGAAGTAGTATGAGGCCCCAGTCGATAAGACAGCATTTCTAAAAGCGTAGGACCTCCTCCTTCGTAGGCCTTTTTAAGGGCACGCTTTGTCGCTATAAAAACAGCTAATACATCATTGCCGTCAATCCTTTCGCCCTCAATACCATAAGCAAGAGCTTTTTGAGCGATCGTTGGGGAGTGCATTTGTTGTTTGAGAGGAGTTGAAATAGCCCATTGATTGTTTTGACAAATAAAAACACAGGGTGCTTGGTAGACACTAGCAAAATTAAGGCCTTCGTGAAAATCACCTTCACTGCTTGCTCCATCGCCAAAGAAGGTGACTACAGCGAGGTTCTCTTTTTTGTATTGTGCAGCCATTGCAATGCCCACACCATGAGTGATTTGTGTGGCACAAGGGACACAATAGGGCAGGGTGTGTAATTCTTTGGGAATTTCGTTTCCTTTTTCACAACCCATAAAAAAAAGGAATAATAATTCAGGGTTCACTCCACGACTCAGTAAGGCTCCTTGTTCTCTGAAACTGGGGACTAACCAATCTTGAGTTTGCATTGCGGTTGTACTACCAACATGGATCGCTTCCTGACCATAAGCTGCAGCATAGGTTCCCATCCTGCCTTGTCTTTGTAAATTAATACAACGTTGGTCAAACTCGCGAGTTAGCAACATCTTTGCATACATTTTTTTAAGGATTTCTTCTGATAGCTGTATCGTTGATGATGAATCGACCTCTCCATGTTCGTTTAGGATTGAGAGTGATTTGACCTGAAGCTTTTGTAGGACTTTCTCAGTCATCATTTTTCTGAGCCTTTTTAAAAAGAATATCTATCTATCTCACAATTTTTACTTTAGCGTTTTTTCTAAACTATAAGCAACACTATGATATAATTAATGCATTGACACATTGCATTAAGTCATCATTAGGGATAATAAAAGACGATGTTTTTCTTTAAACGTATTGAAGTTTTAAAATTAATGGGCTTTCCCATCAGGGTAGATGTCTCCTGGTTCTTTGTATTTTTTTTAATTATTCTTTCTTTAGCATCGGGTTTTTTCCCCCATGTTTACCCAGGCTTAACTGAAGGAAGTTATTGGGCTATGGCCTTTGTCGGGTCCATTGGGCTTTTTCTTTCTATTATTTTTCATGAGTTTTTTCATTCTTTGGTAGCAAAGTATTACGGTGTTAAAATCGATGGCATTACTTTATTTATTTTTGGCGGAGTGGCAGAAATGAAAAAGGAGATGCCCTCTGCAAAAGCAGAGTTTCTAGTTGCCATCGCGGGGCCACTTTCTAGCTTTTTATTAGCGATATTTTTTTTAACTTTGAGCTATTTCTGGAATCAGTCTTTATTACCAGATACTTTCGTTCCACTTTTTACCTATTTAGGGTGGGTCAATGCTTTATTAGCGATCTTTAACTGCATACCAGCCTTTCCTATGGATGGGGGAAGGGTTTTGCGTTCTATCATATGGGCGCTCAATAAAAATTTTATCAAATCGTCTTTAATTGCTGCCAAGATAGGTGAATTAATTAGTTGGTTAATGATTGGCTGGGGAGTTTTGAACGCTTTTATGGGCAATATCACCGAGGGCTTATGGTTACTTCTTATTGGTTTTTTTATTCGACGTGCTTCTCGAATGAGTTACAGTCAAGCAAAGTTGCAAAAGAAACTTTCGAAATATCCGGTCCTTGGAATTTTAGAAAAAAGCGAACTTAGTTTTGCTCCCGAAGATAGTTTGTTCAAGTTAAAACAAGAATTACAAAATAGGCTTGTTCAAACACATTACCCTATAGTCGAGAATCAAAAGTTAAAGGGTATTTTTTCTATCAAGAAGTTTGAAAAGATGCTTTCTTCTGATGATGATTTTATTCATTTAATGGATTTTTCTGAAAAAGATTTTCAAGACTTTGTTTTAAATGAAAAAGCCAATGCATGGGATGCTTTTTTAACAATGAGGCAAAACCAGGCTACGCAAGCTTTTATTGTTGGCGATGAAGAATCTTTTCTTGGTGCCATAACCATGGCACGATTATTATTGTTGGTTCAACAGGACTCTATCTTTTCTTAAGCGACTCATTTTATCTTTTAAATTTAGGGCGAATTATTTTGAAAAATAGCAAGCTTGTTATTATAAATATAAAGATGCCTACATTTCCCGTCTTGAGGCTTAATTGACAACCCGCGCCATTGATTCCGTCTGGAGAAAAGAGATCATCTGAACCTGTTGTTTCTGTCGAAGAGTTTTCGTTGCCCGGTGGATTTTCTTCTTCTGGGAGTTCGACTTCGCATACGAAGTCTTGCTCGGGATTAAAGTCGTCTGGGCAATTATCACAAAGGTCGCCAAAACCGTCTTCGTCGCTATCGAGCTGATCAGGGTTAGGTATATCGATGCAGTTATCTTCTTCGTCAGGGCTTCCATCTTCGTCTGTATCTTCTGGAATCTCCTCTAGGCAGTCTTCGGGATTTTGGTCTGGATTGGGTAAGTCTGGGCAATTATCACAAGCATCTGCAATTCCGTCTTGATCTTCATCTAGATTGTCATCTCCATTGGGGCAATTATCTTGAGGATCGGGAACCCCATCACCATCGCTGTCGTCGCAATCATCCGGGATGCCATTATTATTTTCGTCGATATTATCGTCCCCGCCGGGGCAGATATCTTCTTGATTGGGCACGCCGTCACCATCGTCGTCGTCACAAGCGTCGGGGATACCATTATTATTTGAATCTAGAAAGTCGTCGCCGCCATCACAAATATCACAACCATCTGGTTGGAAATCGCCATCACTATCGATATTGTCATCAAAACCAATGCAAATATCACAAGCGTCGCCGACTCCATCCATATCCCAATCGACTTGGTTGGGGTTGGGAACATTAGGGCAATTATCTCCGCTATCCGGCACACCATCATCATCACTATCTAAAGCTTGCAAATCGCAGATGTCAGTCCACTTACTATAGGGACAGGGGTCGCAAGTATCTGGTTTTCCATCACCATCTGTATCTTTATTGTCATCCCCGCCGGGGCAGGTATCGCAAAAGTTGGGCACGCCATCGTTGTCGGTATCTGTGTTGTCATTTCCCCCTGGGCAGATATCACAGCCATCGGGGACATTATCATTGTCCGCGTCGTTATTATCGTTATGTCCCGGACAAGTGTCACAGGCATTGCCAAAACCATCATTATCGTCGTCGCTTTGATCAGAATTGTCTATTTGATCGCAGTTGTCACAGCTATCGCCCCAGCGGTCATTGTCTGAATTATCAGTTTGATTGGCGTTATTTGTAATCGTAATGTCTTGATAGCTAGGGGTGTTGCCATTTTGGACGGAAACGGCCTGGTTACAGCTGGGAGCGACTAAAATAAGATCTTTGAGTAAAATATTTGGGGTGTTGATGACTAAAAGAGGGTCATTGCCGGGTAGGTTGCTTCCATCAAGTGTGGCATTGTTACCGTTGGCCTTCCCGTCTAAAATAAAATTTCTGCCGTTATTGTCTTCATCAATGTCACCTGGGCGAGAAATATATAAACTAGATTTGACCGGATGGATTTGAACTGTAAACGCGTGCTCAAAGCTGACTTTTTCTCGGCAAAAAGGAACGACATTGTCATTAAACGAGTTGAGATAGCTGCGTAAGGAAAGGGGTGTTTCGGGTTCGGTATCGGCTTGATTGGCTACGATGCAGTATTGTTCGCCGAAATATTCGATGGCTTGTAGTTGTTTAGTTTGCAAAATGCAACTAGCGAGTAAGCTACAAAGAATAGTTAGCAAGCGTGGTGTGTTTTTCATTATGGACCCCCTCCTAATTTTGAATGATTAGGCATTCAAGTATAAAGAGAATAAAGTTTTTGGAGTGCGCCAGTAATTTTAATCGGACTCAAATTAAGAGTGCAAGGAAAATAAAAGAGTTTTATTTAAGCTGGTCAAAAAGTTTCTGTCGCTTGCTTATTTCTGATTGAAGGTTTTCTAAGCTTTTTTTAAGGCTTGCAATGACTTCTGCACTTATTTTTTTGTCTCTTTCTAGTATTTTAAGTTGTTTTTTAGCTTCACTATAAGCTGGTTTAATTCTCTTTGAAAAGTAGCCGTCAATGAGGTTAGCGAGAGATTTTTTTGAGTTTCTGACTAAAAGCTGGTTGGGGTCATCTTGAGGAAATTGTTTTCTTATCTCTTTTAACATAGTGAGATAGCGGTCAGTTGTAATGATATGACCTTCTGTTTCTGTTGTAAAATGGAGAAAAGAACTGAGTTTTGAGTGGTCAATTCCTGGATAAAGGATTTTAATGCTTTCTAGTTTATTCTTTTGATTGATTATGTCGTATTGAGTGTATTGTAGGTTTTCTAAAATAAAATCAATATCGACTAAAGTAGATGCTCCTATATCTTGAAGAGTGTTTGTTGTGATGAAAAATTCTAATTTAGAGCGTTCTTGAATCAATATTTGGTTTTGTCTTGTAGTTAAAGTTAAGTTTTCGATTTTATCCAATGTTTTGAGAGCTGAAATTAAATTAGTTTGAACCATTGTCATTGAGGCTATGATTTCCGGTTTTTTATTCCTAGCTAGGTTTGTAAATTCTTTAAAAGCTTGACTATTTTCTATTGTTTCTGTTACATTTTTTCCCATTGAGTCCAATTTAATTTTAATATTATGTAATTTTTCTGCCTGTTTTTTTAGTGTGATATTAGCTTGAATTAGTTTATCTAACTCTTTTTGCGCCCCATTACTTTGGGGCTTGCTTGGGGCGGTAGGCGTTAGCCCATTATTGACATAGATGACTTTTGTTTTGGGTATCCTTCTTTTTTTATCGAGAAAGTAGTGCTGGTTGCCCCTTGCAGCGGCAACAATTTGTTCAATACTGGACTTAACATCTAACATTCCTCCAACAAAAAGGCCTTGAACAGGAATGCTTACAGGTGGAGAGTCGGCGTCAGGGACTTGTGAAGAGGCTTGATAGGTAAGGCCCATATAAAAATCTAAGCCTCCGATTAAAGTTACCAAATTTCTAGCAAAAGCAATGTGCAGTTGGGGGTTAATAATAGCCCCAAGGTTTGAAATATCCGGAACCGGGTTGCCTCCGCCAATGGTGCTAAATCGAAAGCCATCGTCTCCACCCTGAAGGTGGGCAGGGCCTGCACCGATTGCAGCTGCAAAACTGACTATTTTATAGCCGTCACCTTTTTGAATCGCATCGATGCCCAAATGTAATTGTAGACCTCCGAAAAGAGTTCTCGCTGAACTAGTGATCTCACTACCAGGATCACCGAGGCTTTGCGTGAATGAGCTTCCTCCTCCAAAAACACCTAAACCCCAGTAGGCTCGATTTCTTTTTCCGAATTGTTGACTGACTGAAATTTGACCTGCAAAGCGTGGGCCCTGATGGCCCCATGGGTATGCTTCGGTGTCGCTATTTACACGATAGTAAGCGGCACTGATTCCAAAACTATAGCAACGAATGTCTTTTAATGCATTGCCAAAACCATCGGCGCAGGCTTTTTGATAATAGAATTCACTCTTAGCTTGGGTGATCGAATTTGTTGCAGGAGCTTGAGTTGTTGTAGAGGGAGGGGCAGTTTCTGCTGCTGGAGCGGGACCTTCTACTGGAGTAGGGGGTGTTACAGGTTGAGATGGACTGGTTGGGCTATTTGCATTTGGCGCTTGTGTGCTCATATAACTGGACTCCCTATTTTGATAATTTTTAAAATTTACAAATTATATTTTTACTGCCAGAAGTGATTTAAAATATCTATTATAAAAAATATTTATTTATTCACGGCTTATCAATTATATTTTTTTTAAAGTTATTTTTTGATTTTCTTTAGACTTATTTTCGACAGGTTTTGAAATAAGTTGTGAAAAAAATTAAATAATTTTTTAAAAATTATAATTCTTTGAAAAATAGACTTTTTTAAAATTATCAATGATGAAGGTGGACTTTATAAGCTCCTTCTTTATTAAGCTTATCTCTAGCCTCATGAGCCAGCTTTCTGTTTTCGGCGTGAACAACAACAAGAATTTTTCCTTGAGCAATATCGTTGTCGATTTTATGAGCTTCTTCTTCAGTAAAACCAGTACCTAGTAAAGCTCCCAATAGGCCCCCGGCTCCACTGGCTATGGCAATCAAAGGACCTGCTGCAAGTAAACTAGCCCCTCCCGTAAGAATACCTGTAATAGCTGTAAGTCCCGCAATTAAGGCTCCGGCAACCCCTCCAATTTTTCCTGCATGTACGGATTCTTCATGAAGACGATATCCTGCTACTAATTCTACAATTTCTTCTCTTTCATAACTGGCTTGATTAGCTACTAAACTAATGTCCTCTTCCTTGATTTTATGTTCGGCTTCAATAGCATTGATGGCATGATAGGCTTGAGAGGGGGTGTCAAATAATCCCAAAACGGTCGTTTCGTGGGGGTGCCTTTTCATAAATCCTCCTTCGATATTTACAGAACTTTATATTAATATTTTAAGAGAGAAAGTGGAGTTCATGCAAGACTAGCTAGTTAATTATGATCTTTTGATTTTTTTAATGTATTTTTATAAATCGACTAAACAGCTGTTTCAACAGTATTAAAATGGTCTTGACACTCATTTACAGAAGGGAACTAAAAAAGTTTTTGACTATTCAGTTGCCTGCTTTTCCGGTCATGTTATAATTTATAGTGGGATTACGCTGCTTTGCGTTACTCCATAAAAAAGGGCTCATCGAGCTTTGCAGCTAAAATAAAAACAGAATTATTTATTCTGTTCATGGATGCTATATGGAGGAGAAAAAAATGACCATAAAAAGTTCCTTAATGGAAGAAATTCGTAGCTTACCCGATGTGTCGACCTACCAAGAACTGAATTGGGAGG
>JAUHYS010000269.1 GCA_030426445.1 bacterium | reverse complement strand
GTGTTTTAAGAAAGAAGGGTTTTCTGTCATAAACTGTGAAACTGTAGCTTTATCTAAGTTAACATCCCGCAAAATGACTTTTTGGAGCAAACCTCTTAGGGTGACAATGCCTTTGAGTTGACCGTCTTCGACGACTAAGCCACAGGTATTGCGATGACTTAAACTTTGTACGGCTTCGCGCAAAGGGGTTGAATTTTTAAAATAGTATACCTTGCAGCGAGCAATTTCGTGAAGTTCGTCGTTTTGCAAGCCTTCTTCTAAAGAGTCTTCTAAATTAGAATGCTCTAAAGAAGTTAAATCTTCTCCACAATTTTCGCACTCGTCGGCGCCGTCGATATTTTCATTGGCACAATAGGGACATTTCATTTTTTACTCCACTATCCAAGTGTCTCCACTATTAAGAATATTCTCGATTTTTCCTTTACCGGATTTTTCGATGGCATCATCGACTTGTTTTTGAACCATTTCATCATAAGTTGCTTTTTGGACTGAACGAAAAATTCCGATGGGTACAGGAAAATCAGGGGCTTCCATGCGAGAAAGCATGGAAGCATAAGCCGTGTCTTCTAAATTTGTTTGGTGTGTCAGTAAATCGTCGGGAGGACTGGAGGCATCGAATTCGACAATTTCGGGCTGCAGACCTTTGACGCGGATACCTTTATTTTTGTCTTTTCCAAAGATGAGGGGTTCTCCTTCGCTTAACTTAATACTTTTATCCTCGCGTTGCTGTTTATCGCTCACCTCGGTGAAGGCGTTGTCGTTAAAAATAACACAGTTTTGATAGATTTCGACAAAAGCACTGCCCTTATGTTTGCCGGCGGCTTCTAAAGTTTGCATCATATGTTTGACGTCGGTGTCATGAGTTCGAGCGACAAAAGTGGCTTCGGAACCTAGAGCAAGCGTCATGGGGTTGAGAGGGTAGTCGACGCTTCCAAGAGGTGTGGATTTGGTCTTTTTGCCGATTTCGGAAGTAGGAGAGTATTGCCCCTTCGTTAAACCATAAATTCGATTATTAAAGAGAATAATTTTAAGATCTACATTGCGTCTTAAAGCATGAATTAAGTGGTTGCCGCCAATGCTTAGGCCGTCTCCGTCCCCTGTGATCACCCAAACAGTGAGGTCGGGGCGATGAGACTTGAGTCCGGTTGCAATCGTGGGCGCGCGTCCATGAATGGTATGGAAGCCAAAGGTTTCCATATAATAAGGAAAACGGCTCGAGCAGCCAATTCCAGAAATAAAAACTTGTTTTTCACGGGGGACATCCAGCTTAGGTAAGACATTTTGTAGAGTAGCTAAAATGGCATAATCTCCACAGCCTGGGCACCAACGCACATCTTGATCGCTGATGAAATCTTTGCGATTGAGTTTTTTGATCGGAGCGACGTTTGCAGGAGTTACTTTTTTTGAACTAACGGCTTCCAGCGACATTTTTTACCTCTTGGTTTTTAGATGAATCTTTGGAGTGTAGCTTTTGAGCGGCTTCCATGATTTCTGAGATTTTAAAAGGTTTCCCTTGTACTTTAGAAAGAGACTTTGCGTCGACTAAGTACTTGGATCGGAGCAGCATGCAAAGCTGACCGGTGTTGAGCTCGGGAACTAAAACTTTATTAAACCGGCTTAAGATATCCCCTAAATTTTTGGGGAAAGGGTTTAGGTAGCGAATATGAATGCTGCTCACAGAAAGCCCTTGATTGCGCAGTTTTTCGGTTGCGGAAGTAATGGAACCATGAGTGCCTCCCCAACCGACAATGAGGACTTCACCTTCTTGGTCGCCAAATATCTCGATATCGGGAATATCTTGGACAATGCCTTGGACCTTTTGGCTGCGTAAATCGGTCATTTTTTGGTGATTGAGAGGATCGTAGCTGACGTTTCCACTAATGGCTTCTTTTTCGAGCCCACCTACGCGATGTTCAAAACCTTGAGTTCCTGGGATGGCCCAAGGCCTTGCTAAGCTTTGTTCATCACGCAAATAAGGCATGAATTTTTCGTCTTCGGCAAGTTTTTCGGGATGTTTGATAGCAATGCTCTTGAGGTCCGAAAATTGAGGGATTTTCCAGGGTTCGCTACCATTAGCCAAATAGCCATCTGTTAAGAAAATAATAGGCGTCATGTATTTGGTGGCAATTCTCACGGCTTCGATGGCCATGTAAAAACAATCCGAAGGTGTAGCTGCTGCGATGACCGGTATAGGACTGTCTCCGTTACGACCAAAGAGTGCCTGCAGTAAATCGGATTGCTCGGTCTTGGTCGGTAAACCTGTGCTGGGACCTCCTCGTTGAACATTGAGCACGATTAGAGGAAGCTCCACCATGAGGGCTAAATTAAGGGCTTCGCTTTTAAGTGCAAGTCCGGGTCCGCTAGTGCCTGTGACCGCGATGGCTCCTCCAAAAGAGGCCCCAATAGCAGCACCAATCGCTGCAATTTCGTCTTCGTTTTGCAGGGTCTTTAAGCCAAAATTTTTAAATTTTGAAAGCTCATGTAAAACATCGGAAGCTGGTGTAATGGGGTAGCTACAGTACACGAGAGGAGTTTTTGCTAATTCGGATGCGGCAAGCAATCCCATTGCAGTGGCTTGGTTGCCCATGATATTACGATAAGTACCTGAGCTTAAGCTTGCGGGCTTAATTTTATAATGGGTCGAAACAATTTCTGAGGTTTCTGCAAAGTAATAGCCCGATTTAAGGGCTTGGATGTTTGCTTTGACGACGTTGGGATTTTTGCCAAATTTCTTTTCGATCCATTCTAAAGTAATATCTAAGGATCGATCGTAGATCCAATACATCATGCCCAAAGCAAAAAAGTTTTTGCATTTTTCTTTGGCTTTTCCGGGTAAATCGATTTCTTCTAGGGCGTTTTGATTAAGAGTGTTCATCGGGACTTTAACGACGCGATAGTCTTTTAAAGAATCGTCTTCTAGTGGGTTATTTGTATAGCCCGCTCTTTCTAGGTTGCGATCAATGAAGGCATCCTGGTTAACGACGAGCATACCTCCAGCAGGCAGGTCCCCCAA
>JAUHYS010000268.1 GCA_030426445.1 bacterium | reverse complement strand
CGGATTCGAGAGTTAATCCATGTGGACAGGTTGTGTAACTTGGCACAGTCTGGTCTCTTGAGTGAGGATGAAAAGGTTTTGCTCATCTCTGTGGCGTCAAAAATGATCGACGACGGAGATACGCGTTTTAAAATCATCCGCAAGAAACTCTATAAAAAAGGAATGACGTTTTCAAAACTCCCCGAGCTCTTAGGAATGCCAGAAGTTGTTAAGGCACATGGGGCTGAGGAGAGTTTATTAGAATTTGGCGTAAGAGTGAGAAAGTTTGAATTGTATGAGGAGAATCCTGCACTGGTGGAGAAAAAGTTAGCCTCTATTGGCAGGATTTTATCAAGAAATGATTGGTTAAAAATGAGAGCCCTTATGGGGGCAAATACAAGAGCTGATGTGATTTATCTTATCAGCAGTGGTCATGCAAAAACAGCTTACGAGGCCGGAAAAATTGCCGGATGCACCATGACCTCTGCCTATAGGTGCTTGAAGTATGCAAAAGAATTTAAGGACCTAAAAAGGATACTCGATGTCAGTTGATTTTTAAAACAAGGATGTTAGATTATGAGTTACGGTTTAGGAAGAACCAAGCTTGACGAGAAGGAATCTCAGTTCTTTGAAAATGGAATAGTTTGGTTAACGTGTTTGGATGCCGCCATTTATTTGCGAAAATTTCGGAAAGATGGAAGTCCTTCAACTGGTGCTATTCGAAACTTGATTTATCGAGGAAAATTAAAAGCACGAAAATTTGGGAAGGTTCTTTATCTAAAAAAATCTGAAATTGATAGAGCAATCGATCTTTCTGTTATTTAAAGGAGGATTGATATGTCTAGAAATTCGTATGTAATAGATGGTAAACAATATTGGGATTTTTATGTAAACTTTCAGAGCAAAAAAAATCCCAGAATAAGAGCACAAAGACGACGTGAGAAAATTCAACTTCAAAGTGAGCCTGAAGCAGAGAAATACGAAAATTCTTTGTGGAAGGAGGTCACACTTGAAGTTGGTCGGCGTGAGAATCAGGGGCTGACTTGGCTTGAGTTATTTGAAAAATGGGATCACCACTTTTCAATCAATAAGTCCAAGAAATGGAGTGAGGGAACCAGAAGGGATATTTATGCCCGTCTGAGAAATCACACCAAGACTCTTTTTAAGATCAATGTCAGTGATCTGTGCATGGCTGACATTGTTGATTGTTTGGAGCTTGCAGAAAGTGGTGGCGCAAGCCTTAAGCTTAGAAAACATATCAAGAGCAACATCGATACAATCTACAAATGGGGTATGTCGCAAAAATATATCCTTGGAAAAGATAAATCGATTTGTGCAGATGTGGATCTTGAGCCTTCAAGCCCTGAAGAAGTGGCTGAAAAGCTTCCTGAGATCTTGACAAAAGAAGAGATCAAAATCTTTTTAGACCGAGCAAGGGAACTTGATCACCCTTGGTTTCCGGTTTGGTTTTTTTCGATCTACTCAGGGATGAGAGCCAGTGAGACAAATGCTTTAAGAAAGCAGAAGATCAATCTGGTCTCAAAGAGTGAGGCTTTAAAGCTTGATGCTTTACCTGAGAGTTCAAAGAAAAACTACGGGAAAATCACTGTTCACCTTTCCTGGGACCCGAAGCGAAAGAAAAATGGGCCTGTTAAGGGACGATGGTGGAGGACTATCCCCGTCAACAGTAAGCTTTACTGGTTTCTTTCAAATTATCTCAATAATGATTTTGGAAGTGATGAAGATGGGGCTAGAGTTTTTCCAAAGTTCAGCCAGTGGGACCGTGGGGAGCAGGCCATGGCTTTAAAAGCATTTTTAAAGTCTGAGGGTCTAAAGCCCATCAAGTTTCATACATTGAGGGCTTGCTTTGCCACCCAGATGCTTCAGTCTGGAGTGGACATGGCAACTCTGATGAAGATCGGCGGCTGGAGGGACCACAAGACGATGATGATCTATGTCAGGCTCGCTGGGATTGATGAGGCAGGACGGACTGAGGGGCTTGATTTTGGGCATTTCGCCAGGGCTCCAGAGGTCGCGAGAGCAGTAGCTGGTGAGAACGTCATAGATTTGAGCTCACGCTTTAAAAGGTAGCGTTTTTTTGTGCATTAAAAATTGACAGGCTAAGGAGTTTGAGAGAGTTTGAGTCCCTGAGGAATGGTTCCTCAACAAATTGGAATTAATAAACCTTCAAAACTTACTGTAACTTTTTAGCTCTGTAGTTTTTGGGGATATTACTTGGATGGTCTTTGTTTCGGACGTTCTAAACTACTGATGTCTTTTGAAGCAAGATTTTTCAATTAAGTGCTCAAAAAGACTTAAGTTGGGTAAAACGCCCCATTTCTCCCGCAAATCATCCACCTTTAAAAAGTCCAAGTCGTCTCGGCCTCGGTCATGTATTCATATACACTCCCTTCGGTTCTCGACTCCTGGATTTTTAAATCTGAATAATTTGCGGAAGAAATCTAGTTTGGTTCAACTGTTGATGGATGGCTTGCGGGAGAAATGGGTTTTCGTCGACAGGGCTTGAGGGTAAGCGCCCCGAGTGAATTGCAGAAAAAAAGGCTAACCGCCTAGATTTTTTCGAAGCTTGGTTTCTTCTAGGGCTTGAAAGGTTTTTAGATCGAAGTAGTTCTTTGAAAAGGTATCATCAAATTTTTTAGATTTTTGACGAGTGACTATCAATTCACCGGGCATATCTTCATTGAAGCCCATGCACAGACCTTCAGTATTAGTTTCAATAATGATGGAAGTAACTACCTCTTTCAGGATTTCCAATCGATTGAAGTTAAACTCGCATTGATAGTCCGTAAAATGAAAGAACAGTTCCGCTTTGTCTAAGTCATATCTAAAGACCTCGTGACCACCCCAAGACATTTTAGGGCTTTTTAAACTGAGAGATTTTACACTTTCAAAAAGGGGGGAGAACTTTGATGGGAAATACAAATTAAGGCAGTTTATCAAAAGTCGCTCATTGAAGTCGCAGTCTACCCATTCCAAGTTATTCGACAATCTATAATCCTTTTGAATTTTTTTAAAAAG
>JAUHYS010000267.1 GCA_030426445.1 bacterium | reverse complement strand
AGATAAAGTTCGCTTACGGGTTTCTGAAGCAGGTCTTCAACTGATCAAAAAAGCCGGTGGTTTAGCAAAGTATGTTGCAGAGCTCTCCGAAGAAAATTTAAAGAAAAATGCTAAGCTAAAAAGAATTTTTGACCGCCTTCCTGCATCCATGAAGCCGAAGCCCCAAGAAGAGCCTAAAGAAGAAAAGGCCGAAGAGCAAAAAGCCGCTGAAGAAAAACCCCAAGCCGAAGCTCCTGCCGAGGCCAAAGAAGAAAAATCAGAATAATCAAATCGTCTCTAGGCCTCTTTTTTATCCGATTCAGAGATATTGAGAATATTGCTCTGGATATCAATATTTGCAGGGTTTTGCAGCTCTTTGTTAGAAACTCCAAACTCCTGAAAGCGCCGGGCAATGGGTAAGACCCGATGGTCTAAAGAACCCACTGCTTGGTTGTAAATCTAGCTCTTTTTTATCCCACTTCTTCTTAATAACCCTATAAAAGAGGGTCTTTTTCTAGCTAAACCTCTTAATTATCTATAGATGGAAATAGAAAACTCAAAAAAAACCAAAAAATCCACAACATTTCTAGATAACTCTCGATAATTATAACTAAATGGTTATATTTATTTATTTTAAAGAATAAAAAAAGTAACTAAATAGTTAAAAATAAACAATTATTAAAAAAATAAGGTTTTTATAAAATGAGTTTTGATTTTGATCCCTCTAAGATGTTTCAACAGGGGAAACAGTATTTACAAGAAGGCGCAGAGAGTGTTGCCAAAGTTGTAAAAAAAGAAATCGCAAATGTCAGCTTTGATCCAGCTACAAAAGGCACGGTTAACCCTGGGCATATTCTGAAAAAATCCGATCAACTGGTTCAAAAAAAAGGTGTTGAGGCAGCGATTTATTATCTTAAAAGCGCTCTTGAGGCCTATCAGGGGGATTCTAAACAGGATAAACTCACACGATTATTTGTGTTTCTAAGATTGGCCGAATCTTACTCTCAAAAAAAGGAAGCAGAACCTAAAAAAGCTCGAAACTGCCTTAAACAAGCTCATGAAACTTACAACTCATTGGATGAAAAAGACCAAAAGCAGGCGAGGGTCTTTTATCAAGGGGTTGAACAGCTTTTAAGTCGTAAAGAAGCAGAAAAACAATCCGTAGCAAGCGAGCAAAGTGAATATTCTGTTAGCCAATATTTGCCTGAATATTTAGGTCCTGCTGTTGCCAATGCGGAAGGCCTCGCATCGGGCATACTTGCCTGGACCGCTTTTGGAAAAGTAGGGAAAGCGGCTGGGCTTTTATCTAAGTTATCTCCTGGTGTTGCTCAATTCGTTTATGCAGGGGCAGCCGGGGCTGTGGGCTATGTCACTTCGGACGCTGTTTATGATGGAACGACAGCCACGGTAGATAAAACGGCTAAAACCATTGCAGATAACAGTCTCAATCTTAAACAAAAAATTGCTTCGATTGCTTTAGATGTTGCCTTTACCGGTATCGAAGTTGCCATCTTTAAAAAGACTTCTAAGCTTTATACGGAGTTTCCTGCTTTAAAAGCTTATCTCGGAGGCGCGGTTTTAATCAATGCAGTGAGACATTTTAGGACTCAGTTTGATCAAAGTGCCGATACTTTGATTCGCTCAGGAGAGTTTGCTTTTGACCCCAATCTACAAGGCCTTTATCCCAAAATAGGTTTGGATTCGGTTTCCTTGACTCGACTGCTAGACGGAGCGTTGGCCTTGGTTTCTTTTATTGCACGCGCTCGCATGGGGGCTTTTAGATCTCGTGCAGGTTCGGGGCAAAGGGGACAAAGTGGAACGAATCAAACTCCACTGCGTTAGCCACGAGACAAACTGGAGCCTTGGCCAAGCGTGGAGGCCAATCCGGCCAGAAACCAGGTATGACCACGAGTCTTGCTGTCACAACGGGGATTGCCACAACGGGTGGTGGCTCTTCTGTACCGGGCACTCCTAAGCCTGGAGCTTTAGCCACGATGGATCCTAACAAGGCACTTGCGCAAAATGACGGCAATGACGGAGTTGGAGAAACCGGTGGTGTTGGAGATAGTGGAGACGATGGTAATGGTGATGATGATGAAATTACGAGGCTGGCAAAACAGATTGTGAATAGTGGTTATGACTATGATCATGACATGCCTAAAGATGAATTAACCCCAGATCAAATTAACTTTATTATTAAAACTCAATTAAAACCTAAGTGCTTCCCTGGTAATTCGGCTTGGTTATTAAAGCTAGCTCTTGCCATGAATATTGAGATAGAAAAAGACCAGGTAGCTCACGCTGCTGCTTATCAATATATTCAATCAAGTAATCAGAGAGTATTGCCAGATTCACTCAAAACCTATCAAAACCTACCTGCTATAAAGGCATTTGCGCTCATTATTAAAAATTTAAATAAAGAAGACTCTAAAAAATTACAGGAGAATTTATTTGATTATTATCAAGAAGAGCTAGATCAAGAAAAAAACTCTCCTCACTATATTAGCGCCATATATTTCATACTCAATCAACAAAGCACTTTGACACTGACTGCAGAGCAAACGGGTGTGCTTATCAAGCGTGCTAAACAACTGAATGAGGAAGTCATTCGACTTGAAGATAACTATACCGACCTTCCTGAGTATCAAGATATACGATTAACGGCTTTAATAAAAATTCTATCCAAAAGCTTAAGCAATGGTTCCAAATATCGCGCTGAGGAAGTCGTTGATTTGCTCAACACATTACATTGCAATGATAAAACAGGGCCTTCTTTTTACATCTTCAATATTATTCATGATGTCATGCGTTGGCCTCAAAAATATCGTGTTTCTTTTTGCGAAAATAATCTAAATACTTTACTTTTAGAGGAATGGAATAAGTCTTCTCTTTCTCTGCAAGAAAAAGAGATTATGCGAACCTACCATGATATTTTACGTTCAATTGACGAAGAGAATATTTCTCCTTTAATTGAAGGGCTTATTAAAGACTTTATGAGGGGGGCATTTTTGCCTTACTCCAACTACCCAAGGTCTTTGCCCGCTATTTT
>JAUHYS010000266.1 GCA_030426445.1 bacterium | reverse complement strand
CTTCAACTAATAAACTGATCACCCCTCGTTTACCTAATTTTTTGAGTAAGCTTTTTAAATTAAAGTGACCTGTTTTTAAAAGAGGCAGGCTTAAAATTTGAACACCTAATTTTTCCCATTTTCTTTGTTTTGCTAGTGAGAGCTTATGCGAAGAAACCACTAATAAAGTAGGTCGATCATCACTGCAAAAAACACGTGCATCAGGATTCGCTTTGAGTTGAGGGTCTAAAACAATCCGTTGGGGTTGACACACCGGAGATTTAACTCGTGCCGTTAATTGGGGGTCATCTGCCTGTAAAGTACCGACACCCACTAAAATTGCATCCATTTGTGCCCTTAAGACATGGACCTTTTGACGTGAGGCCTCCGACGTAATCCACTTAGAGCGCCCATTTGCCAAAGCCACTCGTCCATCCAAAGAAGCGGCAACTTTTAAGATCACCCAGGGAATTTTTTTTTGTATCCAATAATTATAAAAAGGATTTAAGTTTTGACAGGCCTCTTCTAAGACGGAAGTCGTCACTTGAACACCCGCTTTTTGTAAAAGTTTTACGCCCTTGCCCGCTACTTTGGGGTTGGGGTCCAAACAGCCCACCACCACGCGTTTAATTTTTGCAGCTAGGATAGTCTCCACACAGGGAGGAGTGCGTTTATCTTTATGGCAACAAGGCTCGAGTGTCACATACAAGCTTGCACCTCGGGTTTGCGATGCTTTTTTTAAAGCAACGATTTCTGCATGATCCTGGCCTGCCCTGGCATGATAGCCTTTGGAGAGAAGTTGATTACCTTGCACCAATACGGCCCCTACTTTGGGGTTGGGAGAGCTTCGGTTAAAAGCTTTTTTGGCTTCTTTGAGCGCGAGTTTCATCCATTTTTCGTCAATGGACTCAGAAAGACTTCGCTTTGATTTCATGGTTCCGGATCCGCTAATTGTAGGGCTAAATTTTCGGAGTTTTGTTCTTGGTTTTCGTGATCTCGAATGAGCTCGACAAATTCACCGATATCTTTAAAAGCTCGATAAACACTGGCAAAGCGGACATAGGCCACATCATCGAGTTTTTTTAAAGCGTCCATAACCAACTCTCCGATATAAGTCGAAGAAATTTCTTTTTCTCCCAAGGCAATGAGTTGCATTTCTAGATTAGCAACGCCGGATTCGATTGTTTCAATGGAAATAGGACGTTTTTCGCAGGCCTTCTGAAAACCCGACATCACCTTGTCGCGCTCAAAGGGTTCACGACGCCCGTCTTTTTTGACCACAAAGGGTAGGGTTTCTTCAACGCGCTCATAAGTCGTATGGCGCTGTAAACAGACTTCACACTGGCGGCGACGACGTATCATTGCCCCGTCTTTTCCCACACGAGAATCCACAACTTTCGTTTCTAAATTGGAACAAAATGGACATTTCATAGGCGTTTTTGTTACGTCTGATAAAGAGGAAAAGACTTACACAAATCATGAACTTCTTTTTTGATGTTTTCCTGAAGTTCTGTGTTATTAATATCATCAAGCACACTAAGCATCCATTTTGCGACTTGTTGCATTTCGGCTTCTTTAAAACCGCGTGTCGTCAAAGCAGGTGTCCCGATACGAATGCCCGAAGTAATAAAGGGCGAACGCTTTTCACGTGGTACAGTATTTTTGTTCACCGTAATCCCAGCCCTTTCTAAAGCTTCTTCTGCATCCTTGCCGGTATAGTCTTTTTCGGAAAGATCCATCAAAACCAGATGATTATCAGTGCCTCCCGAAACCAAACGAAAACCCGCCTCCATCAGCTGATCTCCCAAGGTTTGGGCATTTTTGATAATTTGTTGGCAGTAAATTTTATAGTCGTCTTGCAGCGCTTCTTGAAAAGCCACCGCTTTGGCTGCGATGACGTGCATGAGTGGCCCACCCTGAATCCCTGGAAAAATCCGGCTATTCACTTTTTTTGCCAAATCTTGCCGCATCATGATCATCCCACCACGAGGGCCACGCAAGGTTTTATGCGTGGTGGTCGTAACATATTCGCAATGAGGAATGGGGTCTGGGTGCAAACCCGTTGCCACCAGACCAGCTGGATGGGCGATGTCTGCCATAATAACCGCTTCAACCTCGTCGGCAATCTGCCTAAATTTTTCAAAATCAATTTTGCGCGGATAGGCTGAAGCACCCACCACAATCATTTTGGGGCGGTGTTTTTGGGCCAGGTCACGGATCTCGTCAAAATCCAGGACTTCGCTTTCAGCGTTGACACCATAGGTCACAGCATTAAAGAGAAATCCCGAAAAATTAACTTTAGCACCATGAGTTAAGTGACCACCGTGGGAGAGGCTCATGCCTAAAATCGTATCCCCCGCATTAAGTGCAGCTAAATAGACAGCCATATTGGCTTGCGAACCCGAATGGGGCTGCACGTTAACCGCTTCCGCCCCAAAAAGTTTTTGGGCCCGTTGCTGTGCAAGTTCTTCTACCACATCGACGTATTCGCAACCACCGTAATACCTTTTATGAGGGTACCCCTCGGCATACTTATTGGTCATCACACTCCCCACAGCCTCCATTACCGCGGGGCTAACGTAATTTTCACTGGCAATCATCTCCAGCTTAAACTCTTGCCGATCCAATTCGTCTTGAATGGCTTGATAAACCTGGGAATCGCTTTGTTTTAAGCTTTTTGAAAATGACATACTTTTGCCTTTCTTGTCACTCGGAGAAACACTTGAGCTGTGCAACAGCTTAGGTCTACTTAAAGTTTTTTTCTTCAATTAATTTAATTTTATCTAAGCGCCGTTCATGACGGCCTCCTTCAAAAGGAGTCTCTAACCAAGCCTGGATCATTTCCAAAGCTTTTTCTTTATCTAAAACACGTCCACCCAAAGCTATCACATTAGCATTATTGTGAGCCTTGCTCATCCTTGCTGTATGAACATCTTGAACAACAGCCGCTCGCACTCCCTTATATTTATTGGCGACAATGGCCATGCCAATACCGGTTCCACATAGAAGAATCCCTGCTTCTGCTTCTTGACAAGATACCATCTCAGCAAGCTT
>JAUHYS010000017.1 GCA_030426445.1 bacterium | reverse complement strand
TGGAGCCATCATGTGGAATTACTCCGTCTTAAAAATTCTATACTTATGGAAAAAAAGATGACTTAGTGATAAGTGCCCCTACTTATTTAGTCCTAGAAAAAACTCCCAAAGAAAGACAAAAAAATATCGAGAACTTGTAACTCAAATTTTGAAATATGACTGGAAAATTAAAAAACTGTATTCTTCTGCACCTTTCATAGGCAACCCAATATGGGTAAATCAAAAAGTAAAATTTTACAAGAAGCCCAAGACAATTACTACCGTGATTGGAAACAGAGGCACCAAGCAAAGTTTCGACCTTTAAAAAAGTTTTTTTTAATTGGTAATTTTTTAATTTCAATTACCTTTTTTAGAAATAAATTACGTCCAGTTTACAAATTATGAACATTCAGACCCTAATGCTAAAATAAAATTTTCAATTCCAAACAAGTTTAAAAATAAAAATCATTAAAATCGAACCTAATGGCTTCGCTTAGTGTAATTTCTACATATAAAAAAGCATGCTCATAGACATAACTCCGTCTGGGGTTATCTTTTTTGAAGATTTTTTTAATCTTTCATGCTGAGCACAAGAATATTGGGGCTTTTTTGACGAGGAGCTATAGCTTTTAAAGACTCAGCTAAATATTTAGCCAAGGCCATCTCATTTTCAACCGGAGCTTGATAAAGAAGCTCTTGATCCAAAGGAAAAGACGAGAGAATCACATAGTCTGATTGCCGAACTCCTTCTACAGAAACGATCCCTAAGCCCTTCCCTCTATGTTGAACAACACTTAACCCAGAAGACTCCTCTATTGACTTAGAGTGAGGCCTCACATGGTACCAATGCGCTCCACCTTTAGCGGCAAAGCTAACTTTGCGCTCTCCAAGTGCATTCAGTCGAGACATATGGGCTATTGCGAAATCCCCTTTAGCATGACTAAATACCTGAAATAAGGCTTGTTCTTTCCCAAGACCCTCCGACATATCAAATGCTGATATTTCCTTTAAAGGATATTCCCCAAAAAGCCCGACATGCGTCTGCTCCTCTCCACTACCAACAGGAAAGACATGCAACATATAGTCACTTTTCCCTTTGGATTTCACAGAAGCCGCTTTTAAAGAAATAAAAGACCTGGCATGGATTGTTCCTTCTGTTTGGTCAGGCGCTTTGGGTTGAGACGATGAGTTTTGATTAGGCTCTAATCCATCAGGAGATATTGCACCGGACTTATCAAGATCTGGAAAGAATTCCTGAATACCCTCTGCAATATTTGGAGGAAGAAATGAAAACAATCTATCACCCCGAATATGCCTTCCTCCGAGCTGAACTTGTAAGGCGGGCGTCCCAACTCCATCATGTCTTTGCGTTTGTGGATAATCTGGAAGCTCCACTCCATCTAAAGCCCTTGGGAGCTCTTCGAGAGGACGATTTAAATTTTCGACAAGAATTCTAACAATGGCTAAGAAGTCTTGCTGCTTCTGCGAGGCCTTGACTTTATCGTTAATAGGAATAATCTGATCTTCCGCAACATTTTTTGGTGCCTAAGAAAGACCTCATATATCGTTTTAGATAACTTCTCAATGATCTCATGTTGCAGCTCTGCCAAAGAGAAACGTTGCGCCTGTTCCCCTAAGTATTGCAGCAGTCGCATATATTCGAGTGAATTTTCATCTAAGTTTAAGCGCAAGTATTTCTCTAAAAAATGGAATATCAGGTGTTCTTTTTCTTTTTGCTCCCGGTCTTTACTTTTAAAAATTTCAAAACCACTGGCCTTAAGCAAAGCTCGTAAAGTCTGCATATTTTTTAAGACATCGTCCATACTATTTATGGGAGCAATGGGTTGAGGCCAGTCCTTTTTACGAATTTCTTTCGGACTTAAAAGCCCAAAAACGTATTGAAGACATAGAGCTCTGGGCTCACGCAATGCTTCCACGTCATATGGATTTCCAGCTAGTTTTCCAAGTTCGTGTATTTGCTTTTGTAGATTAACAATCTGTTGGAAAAAATTTAATAATGCGGCACTGCTTTCTAAAATGGGCTCTTGCCATGTCTGAAGTCCCAATAAATTGTCGATAGAAACAAGTGAATCAATGTCGTAATTTCTCAACATATAATTAAGAGACGTGCGGATATGGTTTCTTGCAGCACGCTTATAATCTTGACGTAATCGACTGACTAAAGCCCCTAAACTTCGAATAGATCCCGAGTGTTCTGCTGCCCAATCCAGAGTTTTTTGAAAGACTTCTTGGCGGGCTACTCTCCTATCTTCGGGACTAAAAGTCCCTTGACGTATTCTTAGCCTTTCTTCAGCATTGACGACATCATCCAAAGCCCTTCGCAGTTCCGCCAAGAGTTTTAACCTTTCGAGAGGGTCTTGAGGCTTTTCTAAAGCAGCATAAGCTTGTTGAAGAGAGCCTGCTTCTAGTAAGCCCATGCTATGGACCAAGACTTGAGAGGCACTGGGGTAGAGAATATCCCGAGGCTGCGCTCTCATTAAGTAGGCACCTAGCCAACCAATGATTGAAGGATCATCGATAATTACCTTAGGAAGGTCTTGAGGCTTAGCCGGCAAAGACCTTGGACTTTTAACAGGCTCCCCGCCTTCAGCAGGGGGCACTTGAAACCCTGGCTTCTGTCTTAATAAGGGAGGACGCAAAGCTTGTCTCAAACGCCCAAAATAAGTCGGTAACTTTCCCCAAATTCGAAAATAGAAACGAGCTGCAAGGGTATCTGCTAGTGAAGCTCCGTCTTCCACTTGTGGTGCTATTTGTGCATACTTAGGAGCAGAAGTCCCCAAAACAGCTTCTGTAGCCAGTGCTAAGAAGCTTTCTGTTCCCCCAAGAAGGGCGCGGATTCCCAAATCGACATGAGGGTTTCCCATGAGAATAGGTCGCCCTGGAACATGTCCTTCCAAAGCGCTGAGTCGGTCTCCGGCTAATTGAGGATTTTCTAAAAGCCTTGACCAAATCGGCAAGCTTCTTAAAAAAGTAGCCAAGCCTCCAAATACGGCAAAAAATCCCGCTTTGCCTGGTTGGATATTTTTAAGAGGCTTTTTATTTCCTGCGATTATTCCCAAAGCAATATCGCTAGCCATAGAAGCCGAGGCTGAACTCAATGAAGAAAGGGTCACTTGCACTGCCGTATGACGAGCGAATTCTTCACCAAAAAATAGGGCGGCTCCTTTTTGAAATAAATTTGCGCTGAAATGCAACATACCCACTGTCACAGGAATGCTTAATAAACGAGCTGCGTTATCGCGATTTTGTTGAGGAGAAATCACATCGAAGCCTTTAAAAGCCAAAGCTATGACATCGCTGCGCTGACGAAGTCGATGGGCCGTTCCACCTAGCCAACCAAAAGTTGCCCCTAAGACCATAGTCTGCCTGGCCATTTGCGTACTCAAATGATGGTTACGTGTACGAGCAAAACTGAACGCAAAAGCGAGTCCAGCTGTAGCACCTACGAGGCTCTCTTTGGCAAGCGTTGAAAAGTCTTTTTCTGTGCTTCCACTGGCAGCCGCAACCACTGTCTTAGCTGCAGCCAGCCAATTATCTTGATCCATGGTCGGGGCTCCCGAAAAAAAATCCTCTCTTAGGCTTTTTGCAATCGGGTGTGAAGGGTGGTCTTCAACTAAGCTTTGGGCTTCTGCAGCTGCCCACTCGATTTCTTCAGGGCCTGCATCTTGTCTGGCAACCAAAGCGCGGACACGTAATGCACGCGCCATCAAACAAGAGTCTGAATCTGGCTGATCTTCACAAATGCTGTCCACAGCTTCGTGGCCTTCCTCTTGAGCAGCAAAGCTGCCCCCAAATTGCGAAAGGTGGTCGTTATAATTAGCCTGAACCAGCAAGAACTCGGCGGCTTTGACGATTTCCTCTGAACCTTTATCTAAGATGAGTTTCTTTCCGGTGTCTGCATCCCAGCGATACATCAAAAGCTCTTTAAGTTCTTTGACCTCTTGAGCATAGAGTCCCTGTTCGCGGTAAAGCTGAGCCCAAGCCAACTGAAGTCTCATATGCAGCTGAACTTTTTGCGCAGATGGACTTTGCTCAATCATCGCATGCGCACGCGCAATGGCCTCTTTGGCTTTTATATGAAAGACCCTTCTAAAACGGCCACGGCGCTGCATGGCTTGGGTGAAAAAAATCTTGGCACGTTGAAACTGCCCGTCAATATTTTTTAGCGACTCTTGTTGCCGAATAGAAAAACTTTTGAGCTCTTGATAAGCTTTCTGTGTCCAGGTATTTGCTTGACTTAAAACTTGCTCAAAACTTTCTACATAATGATCTAGAGAATTCGAAATTGCTTTTATGTGTGTAGAATCTTGCAGGTCCGAAGGAGTTTCTTGCAAAGGCAGGCCTTCCGGCAAAACCTCCATCGCTAAAGCAGGTGCTGCATCAGGATCTGTAGCATCGCCTGATTTTGCCCCTTGCTTAAGCTCTCCTAACCAAGAATTGAAACGCGCAGATAAATGCGCAAAGGTCCCCTCCCGACTGATAGCGTCCTTACCCGTAGACATAGTCGTTCCTTACCCAATAATGATTTTATATTCCCACCTCGCACTCGCAGGAGCCCTATTAACTCACTTTAAGTCCTAAAGTCTAGTGCTTTTGTAACCGTTGGGTCCATTGGTGGCATATACATAGAATTATCATACCCGAAATTCCGTATATGGGGCATCAGACCATAATCCAGACGAAGGTACCAGACGAAGGTACGAAAACTGGGCGTCACTGTTCAGAATTCGATCGATCTAAACTAATTTAACTCCTAATTATTGTTTAATAACTCCTAGTTATCGAGGTGTTGCCACTTGGCACTTAACTTGCTCTATATATGCATATGCCAAGTTACCCTAGATACTACATTTTAGAAGATAGCTCGCTATTCCATGTCACCTGGAAGTGCCATAATGAAGATTGGCTACTAAAAGAAGGCTGGGCTAAAAAGCTCTACTACGATTTATTACTCAAGTATAAAGATAAATATGGAGTACAAATCTATGCCTATTGTTTGATGGATAATCATATTCATCTAACAGGCAAGCTAGAATCTTTAGAAAACTTTTCCGATTTTTTTAGAGTGGTTAATTCCTGTTTTGCCAGATTTTATAATAAAAAGGTTAAAAGGCAAGGGCAGGTTGTAATGGACCGTTTTAAGTCTCCTCGAATCGAAACAGAAGCAGACTTACTCAAAGTGATGCTCTATATTGACCTTAATCCAAAAAGAGCAGGTAAAGTAAATCACCCTAAGAAAAATATTTTTTCTTCTTATAACTACTATACTTATGGAAAAAAAGATGACTTAGTGATAAGTGCCCCTACTTATTTAGTCCTAGAAAAAACTCCCAAAGAAAGACGAAAAAATTATCGAGAACTTGTAGCTAAAATTTTGAAATATGACTAGAAAATTAAAAAGCCGTATTCTTCTGCGCCTTTCATAGGCAACCCAATATGGGTAAATCAAAAAGTAAAAATTTTACAAGAAGCCCAAGACAATTACTACCGTGATTGGAAACAGAGGCACCAAGCAAAATTTGGACCTTTAAAAAAGTTTTTTTAATTACTTTTATGAGTGAAAATTAAGAAAAGTTTTGTTTAAATGGTGATATTCTTGGTTTCAATTACCTTTTTTAGGAATAAATTATGCCCAGTTTACAAATTATGAACCGGTCGGCGCGGCAAAATATTTAAACCCGATTGGGAAATGCTCCCTTTAGACTTTAGACAATTAATTCAATGGATTCACCCGGAGCTTTTACAACTTTCTGAGCAAGAGTTATGGCTTCGCCACTTTCCCAAAATACAAAAACTCTTCGAAGACTATTTGCTTACCGGAGGATTTCCATCGGTCATCAATCAATTTTATCGCTATGGTCAGATTGATTCCTACCTTTATGAACTCTACTTGAACTGGATCGAAGGGGACCTGCACCGTTTTCGGCGTTCTTCCAAAAGTGCTCTTACTTTAGCAGAACTCATGAACAAGCATTTGGGATCGAGTTTTAGCTACAATAAAATAGCTCGAGAAGCGGGGCTGTCATCCCATGCAACGTTCATGGATTATTTAAATCTTTTGGAAAGAATGTTTGTGGGTTTTTCCTTAGATTGTTTTGTTATAGAGCAAAAAAAACCCGAGTTTAATAAAAATAAAAGGAATGTATGACGAAGCAAACAAAAATTTAAATTATTTCATAATGCTATAAACTATACCGTCAGGAAAGAGCGCTTAAGTTCAAGGCCTAGGATACAAATTTATTCAAAATACCATATAGATTAACGCCTTCGCGGGAATAACATAAAAAATAAATCCTACTAAATTAAAGTTAAAATACTATAAGTAATATTCTATGAAAAAATTAATTTTAAAAAAAATCAAAATTCCCGTTCTCATTTTTTTACTGTGCTTCAGCTCGACATGTAGAAATGAAACCGCTCCACAAAAACAAAATGACGAAACTAAAAAAAATCAAGCTCAGGAAAAGGCTCGTTTTGACTTAAAAGAATTAGAAAAAATTCTTCAGAAAAAGATGATCAACCTAAAAGTTCAAACACCTACACTAGAACTTTACCTACCTTTTCATTACTCACTCGATCAATCTAGCTCTTACCTTCTTTTATGGAAACTATGTGACCTCGAAATCAACAGCGAATCAAAAGGTTATTCTCGAGTATTAATAGAAAACACCATTCCGTATCGTGGCCACATTAGCACAAGTGCTTATGTCCATCTTGTACAAAACAAAGATAAAACAGCCGTCACAACAGAAAAATTTATGGAACAACATAAAAAAGCTTATCGAAAAATTCTTTACTCTGATGAAAACAGTCTCATTTATGATACAAGTGTATTTGAAAAAGAGGGGATGGGAAGATATGAAGTCCTCTATTTTAAATATATCGATACTCTTAAAACTTATCTCATCTTTACAAGCGAACATAAAGCATTTGGCTTTTCTGCTAGCAATCAAGAATTGCTCGAACAGGCCTTCCATAGCCTGTGGATTGCTAAAAATTTACTCAACAAAGTTCCGCTAGATACCTCAGCAAGCTGGGGAGACTATCAAAACGCCTTATCCTCCCTAGAAAAAAAGGTTTTTACCAAAACTATCCAGCAATTAAAAGCCAAGCTTCCCGACATGAAAGCAGACTCCTTATTCTCTGCAAAATTGGATGGTAATTTTGAATTAGTGACGATGATAAAAGGAAAAAATAAATATGACATTTTAAAAAAGGAACTTAAAAAATATCAAAAAGGGCAAACGGCTCAACCCCTGCTAGAACTCCTGTTTCCTGAAAAAAAACAACAGCACCTTGGTCTACTAAAAAAAGAAAATAACTGGAAGTTTTTATACAAAGACAAAAATGGATTTATTATTAAATCTAGTTATGACTTTCACGGAAGAAATTATCATCATTATGAAGTCTTTTACTCAACTGAAATCCAATCGACACCTGTGCTTCTCTATACAGAGCGAGGCGCGGATCCAGTTTCTGAACAAATGGCGATGTTCTATTTTCATCTTTTCAAAAATATCAATCATGCTTTCAATTCACACTTAATGTAAGTTTAGTAAAGTTATGAGTCATATGAATGACAATAGGAGAATTCACTCTTTCGGGTGATGCTTTTCTAAAGTTTTTATTCATAAAATGCTCACGTGGAAAAATACGTTGTTGGGGAAGGGAGTCTCTGGTTAAATGGACTATGGCAATAAGGAAAATATTGGTGATTAAAAAAAATCATTGCCGTCTAGTGCTGGTCATGTACCCCTAGGTGACAAGGCCATTCAAATTGCAACTGGATTCGCAAACACTTGCGCCCTACTTAAAAATGGAAATGTGCGTGCTGGGGATATAACAGACACGGACAGTTGGGATATGGACATGAGCAAAATATTGGAGATTAGGAGATGTTCCTGTTTGGTAATATAATTACTCTCAGTCCAGTCTATCTCAACTCCTCCTCTATGCAATAGACTTTTGATTAGTGACTAAATGATACGCATCATACCTCTAAAATAGGCGCAGCCTCAAAGAGTATCGAGTTATATTTTTTATAACTCATTAAAACAATTCAACTTTACTCACTCATTCCTGCTGGCACATCACTTGCTTTATCTTTTTGTCGGACTCTTAATCGATAGCTCAAACAATAAAAAATCGCAGGTCATAAGGAGACAAAGGTATGTCAGAAACAGGAATAAAATGGGGAGGAAATTTCACGGGGACCACCGCAACACTCCAAGAGTATTTCCAAACCAAATTAAATGAAGAGTATGGCGAAGAGGGCCATTCGACACAAGCCTATCACAAGCAAAAAAACATAGATATTTTACAAGCTAAAGAATAGGATATCGATGGCGATGGGAAGTCCGATTATATGGTAGCGGAAGGTTTTTTATTCACTCAAAAAAAGAGTACTGCCCAAGGGGTTAAATTTTTTTCCGGTAATTTCTACTTCGTAGTTAATCAAGAGGGCAAAACTTTTATCTGGGAAAGCAACGGCAAAACTTGGCAAGTCACTGACCTCAAAAACGCAGGAGATTTTAACAGCAATCCTCCGAGCACCCGTATCTCTTTTTTATTATTTTTCTAAGCCGTTAAAGCTTTGTTCAAGATTTGAATAGAGTTTTACTTGATGAAATCGAATATACATGCTTATTCATATTAAAATTTTCATGCTATTGAAATGAAATTCAAAAGACTTTTTAAGCAAGAAAGGCATACCATGACTCCACCTCAGCAAACACAAACTCCTGCACCACAAACCGCCCCTCAAGTAGACCCAAAAACTTTACAAACTCGACAATGGACCATGTTTTGTCATTTAAGTGCCCTATCCATGTGGTTGATTCCACTTGGAAGTGTTTTAGGCCCCTTAATCATTTGGCAAATCAAAAAAACCGAATTTCCAGAATTAGACGCTCATGGTAAAGAGGCCCTTAATTTTCAATTAAGCATGTTGATTTATTTAATTCCTCTTACTGTGCTCGGTATCATTGGTACCATACTTTGCTTCGTCGGTTTCCTCCTTCTTCCCATCGTTCCAATCGTTTCAACCGTCTTTGCTATCATTGCGGGAGTAAAAGCGAATAATGGTGAGTTTTATAAATACCCGTTAACGATTCGGATGATTAAGTAAACTTACGAATCGATCAATTTCGACTATTCTCTAAGAAAAACTTACCTTTATTCTAAACCCGAAAACGGAATACCCGCCAAGCTTGCAAGCTCCTTATGCCAGGTCGCAATATCTTTACGATTAAAATCTTTTAAATGCCGGTGTCCACACGCTCGTGCCATCACTTGCATGAGTTCCGTAGAAGCATTTAAAAAATTAGCAAGTTGCTGGGCTGCTTTAGTCACATCAATTCTTTTGCGTAAGTCCGGATTTTGTGTCGCAATCCCGGCTGGACATTGGTTGGTATGGCATATCCGAGCAGCAATACAGCCAATCGATTGCATTGCACTATTGGCAATGGCGACTCCATCGGCACCCAAGGCAAGAGCCTTAATAAAGTCGCTGGGAACTCTAAGCCCACCCGTAATGATTAAAGTCACTCGACCACTTGCAGATTGTTTATCTAAATAAGCCCGTGCTCTTGCCAAAGCTGGAATCGTTGGAACACTGATATGGTCTCTAAATAAAAGAGGAGCTGCGCCAGTGCCTCCTCCACGACCATCCAAAATAATATAATCTGCGCCCGCTTGCAGTGCAAACTCGATGTCTTTTTCGATGTGGTTGGCACTGAGTTTAAATCCAATCGGGATGCCTCCCGTAATCTCCCGAACACGATCTCCAAACTTTGCAAAGTCTTGCGGAGTAGAAAGATCCGGAAAAGTTGGTGGAGAAACGGCAGCTTCACCTTCAGGAATCCCTCGAACTTGAGAAATCTTGCCTATATTTTTAGAGGCAGGTAAATGACCGCCGGTCCCTGTCTTTGCACCTTGGCCCCCCTTAAAATGGAAGGCCTGAACGCGCGATAACAACTCCTCTTTAAAACCAAACTTAGCACTAGCAAGTTCGTAAAAATAACGGCTATTGGCTTCTTGTTCTTCACAAAGCATACCCCCTTCACCGGAGCAAATGCCCGTACCGACTAACTCGGCACCTTTAGCCATGGCGAGTTTAGCTTCTTCGGAGAGGGCTCCAAAACTCATATCCGAAACAAATAAAGGGATTTTAAGCTTTAGAGGCCTTTTAGCTTCGGGGCCAATCACAAGATCGGTTTGGACGGGGACGTCTTCCATGAGTGGTTTACGATCGAGTTGATTTCTAGGAACTCCCATCGCAGCCATGGGACCATGATGTCCAAACTCTTTTAAACCTTTACTAGCTAGTTGATGAATGAAAGCCACGGTGGGTTCTTCTGGAGTGGGGTTCGCTTTAGGGGCTACTTCTTTATTTTCTATCAAGGGCCCTTCTTTACCCACTTGCTCGTGACTAAACTGCTTATGGGTTCCATCACAATAAGGCGGGTTCTTAGAATATTTGCACATACAAAGCCAAGCTTCGCTTTCTTTTTCGACTTTAAATTTTTTAGGAGAAAAATCCGTACCCACATGAGAGCCATCACAGTAAGGCTGTTTTTTAGATTTTCCACACGCGCAAAAATAAGACTCCCCTTTTTTGAGTTTTACTTTTTTCGGTTTATTATCTGCGATAATAGGTTGGGACATATCACTCCCCCTTTTTTTAAAAGTTTAGTGTGCGACCTGAATTACCAAATAATTTTAACTTTAGAATATTTTTTAATTTTTTATCCTTAAAAATTTACCTTGCCAATTTTAATAACAGGCTTACAATTATATAAAGGTGCAATATTTTTAAATAATTTTCTTAAGATTATAAAAATATAAAAACCTTCGAAAGAAAGGAATGAATATGTTTCAATCTATAAACCATTTTTGGATAAAAAAACTCAGCGTCACTTTGACAGCTGTTTTCTTTCAACTTCTATTTACTGTTCCAGCGAGCGCATTGGTTTTTTCAAACATAGAGACAGCTGCAGATTTACAGGACGCTCTTAATACAGCTGCCAATAATGGCGAAGACGACATCATCGAGCTATCCGAAAATACAGTTTATAGCACAGCCGACAACGGCAATTCTTTCACCTATATCGCGCAAGAAGACATGTCCTTGCTTATTCGGGGAGCATCCGGTGCTGTCATTCTTGCAACAGATGGCAGTACTTTTGGACTGGTCGTGGACACCACAAACATCGCATCCGATGAAAACACTCACATCGGCTTAGAAGAGGGCATTCAATTTTCATGCGATACGCTTGTTCCTTTAGATACAAGTGGGGCCAGCCTGTTAGTAGAGGAGGCTGCGGTTTCTGTTTTAAATAATAGCTTTGAGGGCTGTGGCGTTGGCGTCATTACCACACGCCTCCCCGGCGAAGCTCCGACAAACTACAGTGGCAATTATTTTTTAAGAAATGGCATCGGCGCTTTTGTCAATGGGGGGAAAGAAATCAATGTAACAAATAATATCTTTGAACTAAACGGTCCCTCTAGCCAAGATATTTTTAGTGGTGGAGGACTTTTTCTTGTTTTCCCGATTGAAGAAGAACCCATAGGCATCGAAGTCGAAGTCTCTCATAATGATTTCTTAGGAAACATCGTTGATTTTGCTCTTAACGCAAGCTCTGAAGGGGGCAATCTTTTAGTAGATAGCAATATAATGAGCGGAGCTTCTCGAGAAGATCTTCCAAACACTGGAATATTAGCAAATCTCAACGGACAACGTGCGGTCTTTGTCAATAACCTCATTGTGGATCATTTTGCAGATGAATTCCCTTTCATCCCCGAAGATAGTCATGTTGCAGCAGGAGCCACCATTGGAGTCATCGGAGCCGAAATCATTCTGACTAATAATACCATTGCCAATAACCAAGTAGAAGGAGGCAATTTATTTACTAAGGGAGGGCTCTCAATCCAAGATCTTTCTAGCGATGATGCGACAGACCCTTCTTCAGTTGAACTCAATAATAATATTATTTACGGTAATGTAAGCCCGGGACCTGGCCAAGATATCTTCTTAGGAGATAATTTTCCAGTGGGTGACACTACAGGCTTTCCTGCAGTTTTACGTAATAATAATTTCACAAATTTTGCCAGCCATTGCCAGGATGACCCCGAATGCACTCCAGATATCACCGAAGCTAATAACCAAGATGCAGACCCTTTATTTATTGATGCAGCAAACGGTGATTATCACTTAAGTGAAGGCTCTCCTTCTATTAGTATGGCCGACCCCGCTTTAAGCGAGACTCCAAGCGATGACTTAGAAGGCACAGTCCGTAAACCCCTACCCGACCAAGGCGCTTTAGAAACTCTTGCTATGGATGATGGTGGAGATGACGGCGCAGATGACGGCATGGATACAGGAAATGACGGCGTCTTTTTAGAAGGCAGTGGTTGCACACTCAATAGCAGCAGTAGCACTTTTTATGGTCTTTTTAGCTTAGTCACTTTGATCTTTGCTTTGGGATTAAGGTTAAGAAAAAAATAGACTTTTAAATTAGACTTCACCAAGGTAAGCCTGGCGGATCTTAGAGTCATTTAAAAGATCTGCTGCCTTACCTTGGGTTAAAAATTGACCCGTCTCTACCACGTAAGCACGATGAGCGGTTTCTAAAGCAAGGAAAGCATCTTGTTCCACTAAAAAAATAGTCGTTCCCATTTTGTTAATTTCTACTAGCTTAGAAAAAATCTGCTGCACTAAAGCCGGTGCAATCCCAAGAGAAGGCTCGTCCAATAATAATAAAGTAGGGCGACTCATTAAAGCACGCGCAATCGCTAGCATTTGCTGTTCACCTCCACTAAGAGTGCCTGCATTTTGTTTGAGCCTTTCTTTGAGCCTAGGAAAGAGCTGAAAGTTTTTTTCTAAATCTTCGGCTAAATATTTTTTATTTTGTTTTTGATTAGAAGAAGAATAGGCCCCTAATTGCAAATTTTCTAAAACACTCAAATTTTGAAAAATCATGCGACCTTCGGGGACTTGGGCAATCCCTAAAGAAACAATGCGATGCGTTGCAATTTGATCGAGGCGATAATTTTTTTGATTTTTTTCGTGGGTGAACTCTATGCTTCCTTGGCTAGGGCGAATCAAGCCAGAAATTGTGCGCAATAAAGTGGTCTTACCGGCACCATTGCTACCAATTAAAGTCACGATTTCACCCGAGTGAATTTCGAGATCAAGACCTTTTAAAGCATGGATTGCACCATAGTGCACATGGAGGTCACATACTTTTAACATCTTTTTTTTCTCCCAAATAAGCTTCAATTACTACAGGATGCTGACGGATATAGTCGGGTTCACCTTCGGCAATCACCACGCCATAGTCTAACACAATGATCCGTGGACATAGTTCCATCACAACAGACATGTCATGCTCAATCAAGATAATGGCTAGTTTAAGCTCTTGGTGCAGATGGCGAATCAATTCAATCAATGCTTTTTTTTCGGTGGGGTTCATCCCAGCAGCAGGCTCGTCTAAGAGCAATAATTTCGGCTGAGTGGCCAAAGCTCGAACCATCTCTAGCCTTCTTTGATCACCATAGGGAAGATTTTTAGCTAGTTCATCTTTTTGTTTATGTAAATCAAAGCGGGTTAATAGCTCCAAAGCTTTGGCCTTGAGTTGTTTTTCTTCTTCGACATATTTTTTACGCTGCCAAATAACATCCCAAAGAGAGTATTTGATATGCTGATAAAAAGCGACACAGACATTATCTATCACAGAGAGATTAAGAAATAGACGAATGTTTTGAAAAGTACGCGAAATACCGGCTTGATTAATTTGATGTGGTTTTAAAGCAGTAACAAGCTGTTCTTTAAAAAACAAACGCCCAGAGCTGGGTGGATAAACTCCTGTGAGTAAATTAAAAAAAGTGGTCTTACCGGCACCATTCGGACCAATCACTCCTAAAAGTTCTCCTTCTTTGAGTTCAAAATCTAAGCCTTCGAGGGCTTTAAGACCTCCGAATTGAATTCCACATTGTTCAACTTTTAAAAGTGTTTTCATAATATTTTTTATTCTAGATTTAGTTGATTGATTTCGCAAAACTCTTTGATCGAATCAGCATTGTAATAATGATAATCAAGCTATAAAGGATCATCCTAAATTGCGAGAGTATCGAGAAAGGCGGTGGCAATTCGCGCAGCAACTCTGGTAATAAAGTTAAAAAAGCAGCTGCTAAAACGACTCCCCATAATCGGCCCATGCCTCCTAAAACAACCATTACGACAAACTCTATTGATTTAAGAATATTAAAATTTTCTGGATAAATGGTCCCCTCTAGATGCGCATAAACGCCTCCCCCTAAACCTGCAAAAAAAGACCCAATCACAAAGGCCTTCATTTTGACTTTAAAATGCGAAAGCCCTAGCGAGCTGCTGGCAATCTCGTCTTCTCTAACGGCAGCAAAGTCTTTTCCCTTGGACGACGAAGTCATTTTGCCAACGACCCAAACACAAGTCACTGCAATAAAAAAGACCCAAAAAAAATTTACCGCATGAGGAATAGCCGGTATTCCCGTAAAACCTTTTGCTTTTCCGACAGCCTCCAGATTATTAAAAAAGACTTTAATGATTTCTGCAAAACCCAAGGTGGCAATCGCTAAATAATCACCTCGTAAGCGGAGCGTTGGAAGGCCAATCATAAAACCGACCAAAGCAGCCGCACAAGCGCCTGCTAATAAACTTAGTACAAAAAAAACTTCACCCCGTATTAACTCGGGAATTAGGCCATTCAAAAAAGCAAGTTTTGGAATCAGAAAAACACTCACAGCCGCTGCACTGTAGGCACCCACAGCCATAAAACCTGCATGACCCAAACTAAAAAGACCGGTATAGCCATTGATGAGATTAAGCGAAGTCGCTAAAGTGATGCTCAAGCCAATCAATAAAATAACACGCAAATAGTACGGATTAATTAGTGCATTGAGCAAATAATGGGAAAGGATCAATAGCACTATAGTCAGCACAATCGCCGGAGCTTGCTTCAATTAAACCTTCTCCTGTGTTGTTTTGCCTAAGAGACCCTGAGGTCGTATCACCAAAATGAGAATTAAGATAATAAAGGCCAAGGCATCACGGTAAGTACCCGAAAGATACCCCGAAACCATGGTTTCGGCGACTCCCATAATAAGGCCCCCAATCAAGGCACCCGGGATATTGCCTATCCCTCCCAACACCGCAGCCACAAAGGCTTTAATTCCAGGCATGAGCCCCATTAAAGGGTTGACAGTAGGATTAGAAATTCCCACTAAAATGCCTGCGGCTCCAGCCAAAGCAGAACCTAAAATAAAGGTAAAACTAATGACACGATTGACATTGATCCCCACAAGATAGCTGGCAGTGTGATCATAAGAAACTGCACGCATGGCCTTACCCATTTGGGTTTTGAGCACAATATATCTCAGTCCTAACATTAGTAAAATGCTAGAAATAAAAATCGTCAATTGGATATTACTTAAAACAATACCCTCGAAATTAAGAATATTTTTATTTTCGATAAGAGGGGGAAAGGGCTTGGGGTCCGCACCAAAAATATACTGACCGGAAAACTGCAGAAATAAAGAAACGCCAATGGCTGTAATCAATACATTAAGGCGAGGGGCTTTTCGCATCGGTCGATAGGCGCCTCTCTCAATGGCCCAACCTAAAAGACTGCAAACAATCATTGCAATACAAAGCACCGCTGCAAGATGGAACAAAGAGCCGGTTCCCATGCCCCATTGCACAGCATAATATCCGGTCATTGCGCCCATCATGTAAACTTCACCATGGGCAAAATTAATCAAGCGCAAAATACCATAGACCATTGTGTAGCCTAAGGCGATCAGAGCATAAATGCTTCCCCACGCTAAACCATTAATCAGTTGTTGGATAAATTCTGTCACGAAATTTTTTTATA